>NZ_JBQXES010000002.1:197687-199517 GCF_052599055.1 Thermophilibacter sp. ZX-H3
TCGGGGGTTTTGATCCCCCCCCCGGGCCCCCCCCCCCGGGCCCTGTCCCAAGCTCTCTGAGAGAAATAACCCGTCCCCTTTTACACGGCTGCGAGGAGCTCGTCCACGTCCTTCTCGGCCGTGGCCCAGGAGCAGACGAAGCGCGCGACCACGTTGCCGTCAGGCAGCTCGTAGAAGGTCTCGCAGCCGCATGCGGCCTCGAAGGCGTCGCGCTGCGCAGGCGTCATGACGAAGAACTGCTGGTTGGAGGGCGCCTCGCCGTAGGGCTCAAACCCCAGGCGCACGAGCCCCTCGCGCAGGCGGAACGCGCAGGCGTTGGCGTTTCTCGCCAGGCGCCAGTAGAGCGGCTCGCCGCCGTCTGCCGGCTGCTCGAACGCGGCCTCGAACTGCACGCCGAGCAGGCGCCCCTTGGCGAGCAGGCCTCCACGCTCCTTCTGCAGGAACGGGAAGGCCTCCTTGAGGCGCGGGTCGGCGATGACCATGGCCTCGCCGAAGAGCATGCCGTTCTTGGTGCCGCCGATGTAGAAGGCCCCGCAGCGTGCGGCGATGTGCTCGAGCGTGAGGCCGCCCGCGGCGGGGGAGGTGAGGCCGGAGCCCAGACGCGCGCCGTCGAGGAAGACGGGCAGGCCCTTCTCGTCCGCCCAGTCGCAGATCGCGTCGAAGCGCTCGAGGTCCCAGACGCCGCCGAGCTCCGTGGTGTTGGAGATGTAGACGCACCCGGGGCGCGTCATGTGGCGGCCCGTGGAGGTCTGAAAGCGCCAGACGCGCTCGGCGGCCTCCGGCGTGAGGAAGCCGTCGGCGTCGTCGGTGGGCAGCACGGTGCGGCCGCACGCGGCTACGGCGCCGGTCTCGTGGACGAGGATGTGGGCGTCCTTCGTGCAGACGGCGCCCTCCCAGTCGCGCAGGAGCCCCGTCACGCCGATGACGTTCGCCGAGGTCCCGCCGACGCAGAACTCCACGTCGACGTCGTCGAGCCCGCATGCGGCGCGGATGAGCTCGCGGGCGCGCTCGCAGTGCGGGTCGCCCTCGGTGTAGCCGACGGTCTGCTCGTCGTTGGTGGCGGCGAGCGCGGCCAGGATTTCGGGCGCGGCGCCCTCGGAGTAGTCGTTGCGGAACATGCGCATGGCGTGCCTCGGTTCTTCTCGCTGCTTTTGTCGGCACGATTGTACGCCGTCTGAACCTCAAGAACTACGAACACATGTTTGTAAATGAGATGAGAAGCGCGTATAATCGGCCCATCGAGCGGGCGGTGCCCTCCCAGTCCTTGCGGGAAGATTGGAGGGTTCCTATGGATAAGCTCACCTTGCTGCTGCTTGCGGCGGCCGTGCTGGTTCTGGCGGTTGCCTTCGTGGCTCTTCTGACCAAGTAGCTTGCGGGTGACGCCCCATCCATATGGAAACAGCCGCCCCGGCAGGCGGCTGTTCCGCGTGGGTGTCACCCACAAAGTCAGTCACTGAACAGGAGGGCGCTCACCCTCTGCTCGATACCGAGTATACCCGTTTCGGCCACCCCGCAGACCGTGGGTATTCCCGGGCCGGGCCCCGTGTACGCCGCTTCGATTTGCGAGTTCAGCGAGACACCTACCAGACTCATCGAAACATGTCTCGCTGAGTCCGGGAACCATCACCCCTCGGGGGCCGGATCGGCCGGCCCGAGACACCGAGGAGGCAGCCATGCCGAAGAGGAAGAGGGCGCGGAAGGGCCCGTCGGAGAGGTCCTACGCGAGGCTCACGAGGCACGAGCGGCAGACGATCGAGAGGATGCTGGACAGGGGCAGGGGGTGCCGGGAGATAGCCCGCGAGATCGGGCGGGCGCCGTCCACGGTCGCCA
>NZ_JBQXES010000003.1:0-74251 GCF_052599055.1 Thermophilibacter sp. ZX-H3
ACGTTCACGGCGATGAGGACGGCGACGACCTCCGCGATGAGCTTCCCGAGCCTCGAGCCCGAGGCCCCGCGGGCGCTGACGGGCTCGGCCGCCGCGGGCCGCGGCGCCCGGCGCGACCGGCGCCCGCCCGCCGGCGGCCCGTCGATGGAGGGGGCGTCGTAGTCGTGCCCCCGCGTGGTGGGCGCCTGGTAGTTGTCCTCGCGCTTGTGGGGCTGGCCGCCCGGCTCGCCGTGCGGCGCGTACTCGACGGGCTCCGCCTGGGGCCCCGGCTCGCCCGCCCCCTCGTACGGGCGGTCGTCGAAGACGTCCCCCTCGTCAGCCAGCGCGTCCGGGTCATCCCAGGGCAGGACGGGCTCGCCTGCGTTGAAGGGGTCGATCTGGGACTCGTCGCGGCGCGAGAAGCGGAAAGCGGGCATGGGTGCTCCCTCCGTCCGGCGGAAATGCCAGCTCACGGTAAAAACTCAGCTTCCAGTATATTGTTGTCCGGCCAGATGGGTATGCTGAGAAGAACCTGTTGGTCGTTCTAGGGAGTGACTATGGAGCTCTTAGGCTTCGTTCTTCTCGTCCTTGTCGTGTTCTTGATTGTGGGGCTGGTCACGGGCAACCTGTTCTACGTGGTCAAGCAGCAGCACGCCGTGATCATCGAGCGCCTGGGCAAGTTCCACCGCATCGTGGGCGCGGGCTTCCACGCCAAGATTCCGTTCGTGGACCGCAAGGCCGCCACGGTCTCCCTGCGCACGATGAAGAACGGCTTCAACATCGACGTCAAGACGCAGGACAACGTCACCATCGGCCTCGAGGTCTCCGCGCAGTACCACGTGAGCTACGAGACCGGCGCCACCCCGCAGCAGTCCGGCGTCTACAAGAGCTACTACATGCTGCAGCAGCCCGTGGCGCAGATGCGCGACTTCATCACCGACGCGCTGCGCTCGTCGATCCCCGTCTACACGCTCGACGAGGTCTTTGCCAAGAAAGACGACATCGCGCGCGACGTCAACGACACCGTGTCCGAGCAGATGACCGCCTACGGCTTCACGCTCGTCTCCACGCTCATCACCAAGATCGCGCTGCCGGCCGAGGTCGAGGACTCGATGAACCAGATCAACGCCGCCCAGCGCACCAAGGCCGCGGCGCAGGACCTGGCCGAGGCCGACCGCATCCGCCGCGTGACCGAGGCGCAGGCCGAGGCCGAGGCCATGGAGAAGTCCGGCGAGGGCATCGCCAACCAGCGCAAGGCCATCGCCGCCGGCATCTCCGACTCGCTCGCCACGATCCAGGAGACGGGTGTCTCCGCCGCCGAGGCCAACCAGCTCTTCATGTTCACGCAGTGGACCGAGATGATGGGCGAGTTCGCCAAGGCGGGCAAGAGCTCCACCGTGGTGCTGCCGAGCGACTTCACGCAGACCGCGGGCATGTTCGAGCAGATGCTCGCCGCCGGGCAGGCGAACGAGGGCTCCAAGGTTCCGCCGGCGGCCCCGCAGAAGTAGCCCCCGCGCCCACACGATCCGCTTCGGGCGGGCTCCGGTCGTTCCCCTCGGGGGCCTCCGGGCCCGCCTCTCTCGTCTAGCGGGCGTCCCGGCCCAGCACGGCGGCGGGGAGCTCGCGCAGGCTTCCCAGCACGGCGGCGCACCGCTCGACGACCTCGGGGGTGGGGGTGGCCCACTCGGGCACGAGGTAGGTGGCCATGCCCGCGGCGCAGGCGGCAAGCGCCCCGTTGACCGAGTCCTCCACGGCCGCGCAGCGGGCGGGGCCGAGGCCAAGCCGGCTGGCGGCCTCGAGGTAGATGTCGGGCGCCGGCTTGGCGCGCCCGATCTGGTCTCCGAAGGTCATGGACGAGAAGAACGGCGTCATCCCAAAGCGGTCCATGAGGGGCAGCGCGTGCTCGCGGGCGGTGGAGGTGGCCAGCGCGAGCGTCATGCCGGCCTCCGCGAGCGCCCGGAGCGCGTCGAGCGCGCCCTCGCAGGGCTCGAGGCTCTGCTCGCGGATGGCGAAGTAGAGCTCGTGCTGGTGCGAGAAGAGCCGGTCGGTGAGGGCCGGGTCGCCGAACTCGGCGTCGACCATCGCGTGGGCGTCGGGCATGCTGCAGCCGACGAAGGCGTCCCAGATGCGCTCGGGGACCTCGATTCCGAGGTCGGACGCCGCGCGCCGCCATGCCGTCTGGCTCACGCGCTCGGTGTCGACGAGCGTTCCGTCCATGTCGAAAATGACCGCCTGGGGCGTCTGCATAGGGTTCCTCTCGCCTGAGCCTCGTCCGACGCCGCATTGTAGCGCAGGGACGGGTGAGACGGGGGGCGTGAGACAGAGGGGACGGGTGAGACAAAGGGGACGGGTTCATTTGTCTCATTGGGGTACATGAGACAAATGAACCCGTCCCCTTTGTCTCACCCGTCCCCTCTGTCTCACGCCCCCCGTCTCACCAGGCTAGAGCGCGTCGGCGCGCAGCGCCTCCACGAGGTTCATCGCGTGCGTCTTCCTGAGCGCGTAGATGGCGCTTGCGGCGAGGACGGCCACCACCAGGGCAAACGCCATGGCGATGTGCGCCCAGGGCACCGCGGGCGTGATCCCGCTCACGGAGAGCGACATCGCCTGCCACAGGAAGAGCTCCACGACGAGCGAGAGCAAGGCGCCGAGCGCGAGCCCGCGCAGCGCGTAATCGGCGCACTCCACGAGGATCATCCGCCGGAACGCGCGCTCGCCCATGCCGGCGGAGCGCAGCGCGGCGAACTCGCGCGCGCGCAGCATCATGCCCGAGGCGATGGTGTTGAAGACGTTGGCCACCGCGATGAGGGCGAGAATGGCGGCGAAGCAGTACAGGAAGACGCGCACCGTGAACGACACCGCGCGGGCGTCGCGCTGGACGGCGGCGAGGTTGGTGGTCCCGAGCGACTCCACGCCGGGCAGGCCGGTCGCGACGTCGGTCATCCCCCTCAGCGCCTGGGAGGCGTCGGCACCCTCGGCGAGGCGCGCGTAGAAGTTCGCCCAGGTCGTCTGGCGACCCTGGCGGAGCGCGTCGAGGGCGCTCGCGGACGCGCGGACCGCCCGGGCGGGCATCACGAGCGTGGGGAACTGCGCGCGCATCTGCGCCGCCGCCACGGGAAAGTCCCTCCCGAGGTCGTCGGGGACCACGGTCGTGGGAACCTCCGCGACGACGCTCGCGACCTCGCTCACGGGGAGCTCGATACCCTCGGCGCCGTCCGACTCCGAGAGCGGCGGGTAGTAGGCGCTCGCCTCGTCGATCCCCCAGGAGACGAGGGGGTCGTCATAGCCCTCCCTGCCCTCGAGGACGAGGAGCTCGACGGTGCCCGTCGTTCCGGCGGCCAGCGCCTGGCGCGTGCCGTAGCGAACCCCGTCGTTCACGTCCACGGTTCCGACGAGCAGGGCGGAGAGGCGCGCGGGGTCGGCCGCCTCGGGGGAGACGTGCCCTGCCTCCGCGAGCGCGCGCCAGGTGGCGTCGTCGACGAGGTGCACGTTCGCGGTGGCGATCCCGTCCGCGGCGACGGCGAGGCTGCCCGCGAGCTCCCCGCCCGCGTCCGCGGACGCGTTCCAGCCGAGAAGCCCTCCCGAGAGGCGCACGGTCGTCGACGACTCGCAGACGTAGGCGGCGCCCTCGACGCCGTCGAGCGCGGCGATTCCCTCGAGCACCTCGTCCGCCCCGTCGAGGACTGCGGAGCGCTCGGGGGCCTCCAGTGCGTCGGACTCGTCGGCGGCCACGAGCTCGAGGTCGAAGCCGGTCACGGTGAAGGGGCTCGCGCCCGACGCGCCCGAGAGCATGTCTCCCGTCACGCCCGCCGTCACGAGCAGCGCCACCGAGACGGCGAGGGAGACCACGGCCACGCGCGCCTTGCCCGCGCTGGCGGCGAGCGTGCGCCGCGCGAGAAACGCCGGGACGCCGCCGAGGCGCGCTGCGAGCCCGCGCGGCCTGCTGCCGTCCTCCGAGAAGTCGTCCATGGCACGGCGACGGCGCGAGAAGGCGCGGCGCAGCCGCCTGCCCGGCCGGACGTCGCGCGAGCCGCGGATGGCGTCGACGGCGGAGACGCGTCCCGCGCGGAGCGCCGGCACCGCGGCGCTCACGAGCAGCGTCGCGGAGGCGAGAAGCACCGTGAGCCAGAGGCACCACGGGCGCACGACGAGCGTCACGGCGGTGTCGGTTCCCACGATGCGCGCCCAGCCGGTGCCGGTGACGGCGAAGGCGGCCGCGGCGCCCGCGATTCCGAGCGCCACGCCGAGCGGTATACCCACGAGCCCGAGCGCCCCCGCCTCCACGAGGACGGCGCCCCTCAGCTGGCGCCGTGAGGCGCCGAGCGAGGAGAGCAGGCCGAACTGGCGCGTGCGCTCCGAGACGGAGATGGTGAAGGCGTTCGAGATGAGGCTCACGGCGGCGACGACGATCACCGTCGCGAGCGTGGCCGCGAACATGCCGAGGCTGTCGAAGACGCGCCGGTCTCCCGTGAGCCCCTCGTAGGCGAGAAGGCCGCCGTTCAGGACCGTGGGCCGTGCGCCCGCGGCGGGGCGCACGGTATTCACGAGGGAGGTGAGCTCCTCGTGGCTCGCACAGCTTGTCGAGAAGTACGCGTCGGTGCGCGTCGAGGCGGCGCCGCCCGTGTCGCCCGCGCTCACGTAGGCCACGGTGCCCGGGAGTGACCAGTCGGGCTCGACGAACCCGACGACGGTGTAGGAGCGCGGCGCGGAGACGCCATCGAGGGTCTCGGCGATCTGGACGGGCTCGACGTTGGGGGTGCCGTCGGGGTCGGTCCCCTCGATGACGCTCTGGTACATCACTCCGGTCTCCGCGCCGACCTCCTGGCTGGTGCCGTCCTCGAAGTGGGCGACGCGCCTGCCGAGGGAGAGCGTGACCGTGGAGCCCACCTCGATCGGCCCGTCCGACGACACGCCCGCCTCCGTGCCGGGGAGCTCCGAGGCGCCCTCGGCGAGCTCAGCCCCCATGAGGCCGGAGTCAAGGGCGATCTCGCCGTCTCGCTCGGGAAGTCGTCCCTCCGCGACGGCGGGGGAGGGCAGGACCTCGTAGTTGAGGTCGCCCCTGGCGCGGGCCGTGCCGCCCTGCTCCTCGGGGAGCGTCAGCACCGAGAGGTAGGTGCCCCGGCGCTCCGCGTCCTCGGCGGAGAAGGACGCGGCCCCGAGGTCCCGTCGAAGGGCGAGCCGGTCGAGCAGATCGCCGGCGGCGTCGCGCAGGGCCTGGAGCTCGCCGTCGTCGGTCTCCCTGAACTCCACCTGCCAGACGCCGCCGCTCTCGCGGCTCTGGTTGGCGAGGCCGTTCTGGAGGCTCGTCACGCTCGTGAGCACGGCCATGAGCAGTCCCGTGGCGAGCGCGATGCCCGCCACGGTGACGGCGGTCCGCACCCGGTTGGCCGCGAGCGAGCGCAGCGTGTACCTCACGAACACGGACCGTGCGAAGGGGACGCGTGCAAAGGGGACAGGCACTTTTGCACGGTCCCGTGCAAAAGTGCCTGTCCCCTTTGCACGCGTCCCCTTCGCACGGTCCCCCTCCGCATGCCTTGCGGGCAGGTGCTTGGCCGCCATGGCTACCTCACCCTCGTGTCGGAGGCGATGCGACCGTCCTCGAGCGCGATCACGCGGTCGGCGGAGAGGGCGATGTCCTCGTCGTGCGTGATCACGACGAGCGTCTGGCCGAGGTCCCGGTTGGACGCGCGCAGGAGCGCCATGATCTCTGCGGAGTTGCGGGAGTCGAGGTTGCCGGTCGGCTCGTCGGCGAGCACGACCGCCGGCGCGTTCATGAGCGCGCGACCGATGGCCACGCGCTGCTGCTGGCCGCCCGAGAGCTGGTTGGGGAGGTGGTGCTCGCGTCCCTTGAGCCCGAGCGCGCGGAGCATCCCCTCGAGGCGCCCCTCGTTCACCGCGCGCCCGTCCATGAGGACCGGAAGGCACATGTTCTCCACCACGTCCAGCACGGGGACGAGGTTGTAGAACTGGTACACGAGGCCCACCTCGCGCCGGCGGAAGACCGCGAGCTGCTCGTCCGTGCGCCGGAAGACGTCCTCCCCGTTCAGGAGCACCGTGCCGGACGTGGGCCGGTCCACGCCGCCCATCATGTGCAGCAGGGTCGACTTGCCCGAGCCCGAGCTCCCGATGATGGCCACGAACTCGCCGGCGGCGACGGAGAAGCTCACGTCGTCGAGGGCGGTGACGGCCGTGTCGCCGCTCCCGTATGTCTTGGTGAGGTGCTCCACCTGCAGGATGTCCATCGTCCCTCCTCGGTTCCTTCTCGGTTGACCCTATGATGGCAGAGGATCCCGGCGCCGCGATGACGCGCGCGTGACGGATTCGTCACCCGGCCGTGCGAGGGGGACAGCGTGCAAAGGGGACAGTCACTTTTGCACACAAGCACCTGTGCAAAAGTGACTGTCCCCTTTGCACGCTGTCCCCTTTGCACGCCTTGCACGCCGCTCGCGTCACACCGTTGCCCTGAAGAAGACGATGTCGAAGCGCGCCCCGCCGCCGGGCGCGTTACCGGCGCGGATGGAGCCGCCCTGCGCCGCCACGAGGCTGCGCGCCAGCGCGAGGCCGATGCCCACGCCGGCGGGGTCGACCTCGGAGCCGGCCGCCGCGGCCGCCGCGCCCGGCGCGGGGGCGCCGCGATAGAAGCGCTCGAACACGTGCGGGAGGTCGCGCTCGGGGATGCCGGGGCCCGTGTCCTCGACGCGCAGGCGGAAGGCGAGCGCGTCCTCCGTGCAGCTCACGCGCACCTCGCCGCCGGAGGGCGTGTGCTCGAGGCAGTTCTTGAGGACGTTCTCGAGCGCCTCGGCGGTCCAGGCGAGGTCCCCCTCGAAGCCGGCGCCCGGGCGCACGTCGCGCACGAGCGCCACGTCCGCGAGGTCGAAGGCAACGGCGAGCGGCTCGGCGGCGCGCCTGACGAGCTCCGCGCCGTCCACGCGGGTCCGTGCGAGCCTCACCACGCCCGCGTCGATGCGGGCGAGCTTGAGCAGGGACGAGACGAGCCACTCCACGCGGTCCTCGAGCCGCTCCATCGTGCGCAGCCGCGCGACCTCCGCCTCGTGCCCGCCCGCAGCGGCAAGCCGGCCGCGCACGAGCGACGTCATGAGGCCGAGCGAGGTGAGCGGGGTCTTGAGCTGGTGGGATACGTCGGCCAGCGCGTCGGCAAGCGCGTTCTTCTCGCGCTCGAGGTCCTCGGCGGCGAGGGTGAGCCTGCTCGTCATCTTGTCGAGCTCGGAGGCGAGGATCGCGAGCTCGCCCTCGCGCATGCGCTCGAAGCTCACGTCGCGCCCGCCGTGCAGCGCCTCGTCCACCTGCTCCGCGAGCCGGGCGAGCGCACGGTAGCGGGCCCTGGTCGCGAGGAGCAGGACGACGAGCAGCGCCGCCGTCGCGCACCCGACGCAGGCCGCCGCGCCGGCGCCCGCGACGAGCCAGGACGCGAACGCGCATGCAGCCCCCACGGCGAGGAACGCCGCGACGGTCCGGAACACCTCGCGGTTCCTGCCGATCACGCGGCGCCCTCCCCGCCGGCCCGGTACCCCAGGCCGCGGACGGTGACGATGAGCTGCGGGTCGGACGGGTCGTCCTCGAGCTTGTCGCGCAGGCGCTTGATGTAGACGGAGAGCGTGTTCTCCTCCACGTAGGCGCCCGCGTCGTCCCAGAGCGCCTCGCGCATCATGCCGCGCGTGACCAGCCGGCCCGCGTTCTTGGCAAAGAGGAGCAGCAGCCGGTACTCGAGCGCGGAGAGCGTGACCTCCTGGCCGTCCAGCTCAACGTGCGCGCGGTCGGGGTCGATGCTCACCCGGCCGAGGCGCAGCACCGTCCGCTCGGGGTGCGCGCGGCGGATGGCGGCGTGGATGCGGGCCACGAGCTCGCGCGGGCGGAAGGGCTTGGCAACGTAGTCGTCCGCCCCCATGGAGAGGCCCGTCACGGTGTTGAGCTCGTCGTCCGCGGCGGTGAGGAAGATCACCGGCACGTCCGGCGTCGCGGTCTTGATGGCGTTGCAGACGGCAAATCCGTTGCCCTCCGCGAGCGTGAGGTCCACGAGGGCGAGGGCGTAGCCCGCGCCGGGCCGGCAAGCGAGCTCGACGGCTCCCGCCTGGGTGGGGGAGGAGTCGACGACGAAGCCCTCGTTGGCCAGAAGCTCCGAGAGGCCCTCCACGATGAGCTGGTCGTCCTCCGCGAGAAGTATGCGCTGCATGGCACTCCCTTCGTCCCCTCCGAGTATAGGGTGGCGACGCTGCGTCCTCGCATGACGGTTTCGTCACGTTCCGCCGCGCCGCCGCCGTGCCACTGGCGTCAGGTTTATTTGGCACGATTTGTGTCGTGCCAAATAAACCTGACGCCAGTGGCACGGCGGCGGCGCGGCGGAACGCTGGAACGACGATGCGACCGTCCGTGAACGGTATGTTTCCTGCCGGTTAGCGGTCGGAAACTATGTGGGAATCGTGGAGGCCGCCCAGATGTTGTACGCGCAACATGTCCGGGGTTCCTGCAAGCGTAAGGGGGAAACATGAACGGAATCGTCATCGTGCTCGTCGCGGCCGTGGTCCTGGTCGCCGGGTACCTGCTCTACGGCCGCTGGCTCGCGCGCACGTGGGGCATCGACGCCGAGGCCATCACGCCCGCGCGTCGCATGGAGGACGGGAAGAACTTCTCGCCCGCCTCGTGCTTCACGGCCTTCTCGCACCAGTTCAGCTCCATCTGCGGCGCCGGCCCCGTCACGGGCACCATCGCCGCGATGATGTTCGGCTGGCTGCCGGTGCTGCTGTGGGTCCTCGTGGGCGGCATCTTCTTCGGCGCCGTGCACGACTTCGGCGCGCTCTACGCCTCGATGCGCAACAACGGCAAGTCGCTCGCCCAGCTCATCGAGAAGTACATCGGCCACACCGGCCGCCGTCTGTTCCTGATCTTCTCCTGGCTCTTCACGATCATCGTGATCGCCGCCTTCGTCGACATGGTCGCGGGCACGTTCAAGGCGACCTTCGACGCCGCGGGCGCCGTCGACGCCGCCGTCTCCTATGCGGGCGGCGCGGCCGGCACCATCTCGATCCTCTTCACCTTCGTGGCCATCGCCTTCGGCTGGATCAACCGCCGCTTCGGCCTCACCGGGTGGAAGGAGCTCCTGCTCGCCGTGGTCCTCTTCGTGGCGATGTTCGCCGTGGGCATGCAGTTCCCGGTCTACCTGGACAAGAACGGCTGGTTCGCCGTCATCATGGTCTACCTGCTCTTTGCCGCGGCCATGCCCATCCAGACGCTCAAGCAGCCGCGTGACTACCTCACCTCCATCATGATGCTCGTCATGATCGTGTGCGCCGTCATCGGCGTCTTCGTGCTCGGCGCGGGCGGCCAGGCCACCATGACCGCCCCGATGGTCGCCGACCTCGACGCCCTCGCGGCCAAGGGCAGCTACGTCTTCCCGCTGCTCTTCGTCTCCGTTGCGTGCGGCGCGCTCTCCGGCTTCCACAGCCTCGTCTCCACCAACACCTCCTCCAAGCAGGTGTCGAGCGAGAAGGACGCGCTGCCCGTGGGCTACGGCGCCATGGTGCTCGAGTCCTTCGTGGGCGTGCTCGCCATCGTCTTCGCGGCGATCATGTTCTCCGACCTCAACACCGCCGGCACGGGCCTGCTCAACAACGGCGCCGCGGCGACCCCGTTCCAGATCTTCTCGCAGGGCGTCGCGCGCGGCATGACGGCCTTCGGCGTGGACTCCACGCTCGCCACCGTCTTCATGACGATGTGCGTCTCCGCGCTCGCGCTCACGTCCGTCGACGCCGTGGCGCGCATCGGCCGCCTCTCCTTCCAGGAGTTCTTCGCCAAGAGCAACGACGCGGCCGAGGAGGCCGGCGCGGGCGCCGAGGGCGCGGCCAAGTTCTTCTCCAACACCTGGGTGGCCACCGTGCTCACGCTGGCGCTGGGCCTCGCCCTCGCCTTCGGCGGCTACAACAACATCTGGCCGCTCTTCGGCGCGTCCAACCAGCTGCTCGGCGGCATGACGATGATCATGCTCGCGGTCTTCTGCAAGTGCACCGGCCGCAAGGGCTTCATGCTCTACGTGCCCGTTGCCTTCCTGCTGGTGAGCACCTTCACATCGCTCGTCCAGAGCATCATCGGCTGCGTGAGCGCGCTCTCCGCGAGCGGCGCGGCCGTGATCGCCACCTCGGGCCTGCAGCTCGTCTTCGCGATCCTGCTCGTGGTGCTCGGCCTCATCGTGGCATACAACTGCCTGCGCGAGCTCTTCACCAAGAGCGCGGGCTCCCTGCCCGACGAGGAGCCCGAGTGGTCCGAGCTCGGCCGGAGGAACTGCGGCGAGTAGCGCCCGTCGCTCGCCCTCCCGTGGCCCCGTCGTCCCTGGGACGGCGGGGCCTTTCTCGTGGCGGCCTCGGCTCTGTTCCCGCCCCTGGCCCCGTTGCGCCGCGGGGTCCAGCGCAAGGCCGCGAGGCGGCGGATTCGCACGGGGCCGGGCCCTGCCGCGCTGCGGGATCCGGGGTCGTGGCAGCCCGCGGCGGGGGAGCGCTGCGGGATTCGGGGTCGTGGCAGCGACTGCCCTGCCATGAGCCCGGATTCCGCAACGGAGGCCGAGAGAGCCGCAGGTCGCCGTTCTTCTCGCCTGCCATAACCCCCAACGGCGCAACGCCGCGGGCCGAGGAATTGCCACGACCCCCGATTCCGCAGCGGCCGGGCGACCGCAGGGCGAGAGGGGCCCGCGACCGCCGGGCGAGAAGGGCCCGCGGCCCCAGGCCCTTCTCGCCGCGCGCGGGCGCTACTGGATTCCGGGGACGCTCGGGATTGTGGCGAAGCCGTCCTCGAGCTCCTCGTCGGTGGGCACGTGGTCCTCTATCTCGCCGCGGTTGAACTTGTCGTAGGCGACCATGTCAAAGTATCCCGTGCCCGTGAGGCCAAAGAGGATGGTCTTGGCCTCGCCGGTCTCGCGGCACCTCTCGGCCTCGCGCATGGCGGCGAGGATGGCGTGCGCGCTCTCGGGCGCCGGCAGGATCGTCTCCAGCTTGGCGAACCTCTCGCCCGCCTCGAAGACGTCGGTCTGGCGCACCGCCACCGCCTCGAGGTAGCCGTCGTGCTTGAGCTTGGACACGATCGGGCTCATGCCGTGGTAGCGCAGACCGCCCGCGTGGTCGGGGCTGGGGATGAAGCCGTTTCCGAGCGTGTACATCTTGCACAGCGGGCAGGTCTGGCCCGTGTCCGCGAAGTCGTAGGCGTAGCGGCCGCGCGTGAGCGAGGGGCAGCTCGCGGGCTCCACCGCGACGAAGCGCGTGTCGGGGCGCTCGCCGCGCAGCTTGTCGCGCATGAAGGGGGCGATGAGGCCGCCGAGGTTGGAGCCGCCGCCCGCGCAGCCGATCACGATGTCGGGGTACTCGCCGATCGCGCGCAGCGCCTCGTAGCTCTCGAGGCCGATGACGCTCTGATGCAAAACCACCTGGTTGAGGACGCTGCCGAGCTGGTAGCGGCCGCGGTTCTCGGGCACGTGCAGCGCGCGCTCGACGGCCTCGGAGATGGCGGTGCCGAGCGATCCTGTGGAGTCCGGGTGCGCGGCGAGGATGCGCCGGCCCGCCTCGGTCGTCTCGCTGGGAGACGGCGTCACCGTGGCGCCGAAGGTCTCCATGATGTTGCGACGGAACGGCTTCTGCTCGTAGGAGCACCTGACCATGAAGACGTCGAGGTCAAGGCCGTAGTGCGCCGCGGCCTCGGCGAGGGCTGTGCCCCACTGGCCGGCGCCCGTCTCGGTGGTGATGTTGGTGAGGCCCTGCGCGGCGGCGTAGTAGGCCTGCGCGAGCGCGGAGTTCAGCTTGTGCGAGCCGCTCGTGTTGTTGCCCTCGAACTTGTAGTAGATGTGCGCGGGCGTGCCCAGCGCGCGCTCGAGGTTGTACGCGCGGCAGAGCGGGCTCGGCCGGTAGACCTTGTACATCTCGCGCACCGGCTCGGGGATCTCGAAGTAGGCGGTCTCGTCGTCGAGCTCCTGGTCGATCAGGGCGTCGGTGAAGACGGGGGCGAGGTCGGCGTGGGTGGCCACGGCTCCGTTTGGCAGGCGAATGGGCTCGGGCTTCTCGGGCATGTCGGCGCGCAGGTTGTACCAGGCGGTCGGGATCTGCTGCTCGCTGAGGTAGGTGCGGTAGGGGGTGGTGCCGGTCATGACGCGCTCCTTTCGTGGTTGCTCTTCGCGGCGCACAGGAAAAGGGCCCCCGGAACTGAGTCCGAGGGCCCTTATGCATGCGCGAGTGGCCTCGTCAGTCCGAGAGGGGAGTCGTCCTTGTCCACCACCACGCGCGAGCGCCAGCGAGCTGCTGGGCGCCGAGAAGTGCGATGTGCGCGAGGCGGGTCATTGACAGCCTTCCTTTCGGAGACGATTGAGGGCAGCTTACCCGGCCACTGTTTCGCGCGTGTTGCCGGCCGGAAACAAGTCGGTCGCCGCGACGTCGCGCGCGGGGCGGCGCAGGAGGGCCCGGGCGGCGCGCTCGTCGGGGTACGCGCGGGCGAGAAGGACGTGGAACCGCTCGTTGTGGCTGGGCTCCAAAAGGTGCGTGAGCTCATGGGCCACGACGTAGTCCAGGCAGGCGGGCGGGTAGGCGGCAAGCCGGACGTTGACGCGGATGCGCCCCGTCCTGGGCGTGCAGGAGCCCCAGCGCGTGGACATCGCGCGCAGCTGCCAGCCGGAGGCGCGGGCGCCCACGGCCGCCTCCATGCGCGCGACGACCTTAGGCAGGCGGCGGGCGAGCTCGGAGCGGTAGACCTCGTCGGGGGCGGCGCCGTCGGGCAGCGGGACGAGCCGGCCCCAGAGGGGGATGAGCCCGTCTTCGGGCGTGGCCTCGGCAGCATGTGCCAGGCGCCGGGCGACGTGCCGGCGGAGCCACTCGGCGTGCCCGTCGAGGAAGCGCTGGGCCTCGGCGAGCGTGACGCGCGGCGGGACAGAGAGGTGCGCGGTGCCGTCCGCGTGCACGCGCAGGTTGAGCCGGCGCACGCGCCTGCGCTCGACCTCGACGGCAACGCCGTGCGGTCCGCCCGCGAGAAGCGTCCGCTTTGTCAGGTTCCTCTCCATGCGGGCATTGTAGCGTGCCCGGACGTGTGCGGTCCCATGACAGATGAACCTGTCGCCTCTGCCAGCCCTTCCTTCGCCGAGCTTAATTGCTATTTATTTTGTGGCATTTATGGGGAGGGAGGGAAACGAGGCCCCGGAGCACGTAGGCTCGAGAGAGGAACACGAGAAGGGAGACGGACCATGTCCAGCAATGACATTCGGGTGACGCACGGCGACGTCGCCGCAACGACGAGCCCCGAGGCCCAGGCGGAGGTCGAGCGCGCCCGCCTCGAGCTCATGGCGGAGCTCTGCTCCCTCGGATCCACGATGACGTCCGCGATGGACGCCGCCCCGGGCTTCGTCCCCTGCGGGCACGCCTTCGGGGAGCTCGTCGAGGGCCTCTGCGCCGCGACGGACTCCGATGACGAGCGCGCGCTCGCGGCTGCCGGGGCGTCCGCGCGCGTCCGCGCCGAGCACGTGAGCGAGCACCGCGGCGTCGCGCTGGGCGCGGCGGTGTTTCCCATGCTCGACGACGCGCGCGCCGCGCTGCTGTTCGCCACGATCCGAGGCATCGCCGCGGACGCCCGGCGCGCGGCGCGCGTCGGGAGGTCGGATGACGGCGTCAACGCGCTTCTCGCCAACGCGCTCTCGGCGCTCGGGGCCGGGACGGTCGACGACGACCTCCTGGTCAGGGCCGGCCGTGCGGCGTATGCCGCCGGGGCGCTCGTGGGCACGGCCCGCTAGCGGGGCGAGGAGGGGGCGCGGCCCCCTCCCATCACCAAGGTGACGGTGAGGGTCGCCCCGGCGAGGCGGGCGGAGAGGGACATCCCCTGGGCCTCGGCGAGCTTCGCGGCGACGGAGAGGCCGAGGCCCGATCCCGCCGTGGCGCGCGAGGCGTCGGCCTGGTAGAACCGCTCGAAGAGGCGGTCGGCGTCGATGGCGGAGGGGTCGGGCACGGGGTTCGAGAAGTCCACGGCGACGCCGTCCTTCTCGCCCCCTGGCGCCCCCGCCGCCCGCGCGCGCACCGAGAGCGGGCCGGAGCCGTGCCGCAGGGCGTTGGCCACGAGGTTCTCCACGATGCGCGAGAGCGCCTCGGCGTCGGCCTCCACCATGACGTCCCCGCAGGCCAGCTCGGGCTCCCAGCCGCGCCTCTCGAACTCGGGGTAGTGGCCCAGAAGGACCTGCTCGAGCACCGGGCGCAGGGCGACCGGCCCCAGCTCGAGCGGGGTGTCGGGGTCTGTCGCGCGGGCGTACGAGAAGAGCTCGTCCAGAAGGCCCGACATCGCCGCCAGCCGCGCATCGGCGGCGGCGAGCTGCGCGTCCCTGCGCGCCGGGTCCGCCTCCCCGAGCGCGAGCTGCAGGTAGCCGCGCGCGCCCGTGAGCGGCGTCCTGACATCGTGGCTGAGCGCGGTGAGCCCGCGCGAGAACTCGTCCGCCGCGCGCAGGGCCCCCACGCGCTCGGCGTCGGCTGCGTCGATCTCGGCGTTCACGGCGTCGACCATGCCGACCGTGCCCGGCAGGCGGCTCCCGCAGGTCAGCCGCGCGTTGCTCAGGCGCTCGCGCCGGGCGAGGAAGCGCGCCTGGCGCCCGAGCTCGGTGGCGTAGCAGGCGAGGGCGAGGGCCGCGCCGATCGCCAGGCCGAGCGCGAGCATCGCCACGAGCAGGAGTCCCTCAGCCATGTGGAGCCTTTCGCAGAGGTCGAGCCACCCGTCCATGGTAGGGCTCGCGAGCAGCCACCGCGCCGCGGAGCGCAGCCAGCGGTAGAGCGGCTCGAGGAGCGCGTCGTGCGTCACGCGAGGTCACGCCTCGCGCCAACGAGGGTGCCGAGCGCGCCGCACGCGAGGCAGAGCGGGACGCAGACGATGAGCGCGCGAACGGCCGGGGCGAAGCCGGTGGCGTCCGCGGCGAGCATGTCCGCGGCGCCGTTACCCACTGCGGCCGTGGTGACGTAGGGCATCCAGGCGATGGCGGCCCCGAGCGCCGGGGCCCATCCCAGGCCGAGCGCGTCGCTCACAAGCAGGAGGAAGCTGAAGAACCCCTGTTCCACGGCACCCGAGAGCAGCAGGAACGCGACGATAAAGGCAATTGCTCGGCTGCGCGTGAGCTGCCCGACGAGAAGGACGAGAAGCGCGTAGGCGCACCCCGCGAGCCAGCCCTCGCCCGCCCAGGCGGCGACCTGCCAGAGCGGCTCGACGTCTGCCACGGGGCGCATGGTCACGAGGACGCCGAGTCCGGCGAACACGAGGTAGGCAAGCAGCAGTGCGCCCGTGAGGAGCGCCGCGAGCAGGCACTTCTCGGCGTAGTATGCCGCCCGGCCGCGAAGGGACGACAGGAGCGCACGGTCGAAGCCGGCGTCGGAGTCCGCGCAGGAGAGGTGGGCCGCCACGAAGGGGGCGATGGTCGAGACGAGCATGACGGAGGTCCCGCGCCCGGCGAGGCGCAGGGCGCCCGCGCGCCCGGTGAGGCCGTCGTAGACGACGCCGGGCTCGAGCGGCCACCAGACGGTGAGGACGGCGGACCCCAGGGTGGCGAGCGCGACGAGGGCGAGCGCGACCCACGGCCAGCGGGAGCGCGCCGTGCGGTGGAGGTCCGACCTGAGCAGCGCCATCACGCGGCATCCCTCCTCGAGACGAGCAGCGCGTCGGCGGCGACGGTGGCCACGGCGGCCGGCAGGCAGACGATGAGCGCGCGAACGGCAGGTGCCAGGTGCACCGCGTTGTCGGCGGAGAGCATGGCCCGCGCGCCGGCGCCGACCGCGGACGCGATCTCCGCGGGCATCCACGGGCCCACGGCGGCCGTCACCGCGAGGAACTCTCCGCCGAGGAGCGCATACAGAAAGTCGACCCCTATGAGCAGGCCGCCCTCGATCAGTCCTCCTGCGCTGAGCACGGCAAACACCGTGGTCACGCCCTCGCCGCGCGTGAGATGGGCCACGAGCACCGCGAGCACGACGTAAGGTGCGGCGCAGAGCCACATGCAGCCGAGCCAGGCCGCCACCTGCCACGCGGGCTCGGGGTCTGCCACCGGGACCCCGGAGACCGGCAGGGCGAGGAGCCCCACCACGAAGGCGAACGCGATCAGGGCGGCGGCAAGCGCCAGCGAGAGGACGCACTTCTCGGCGAACCAGAGCATGCGGGCGCGCTCGCAGAGGGACGAGAGGATCGACCGCGCGAAACCGATGTCGGTCCGGTCGCAGCACACGATGGCCGCCATGGCCGCGGCGAGCATCTGGATGCCGCCCATGGAGAGCGCGGAGCCCGTGAGGTCGTCGTAGCGGACGGGCCCCATGCCGGTCCAGCGCATCATGACGGCCGGCGCGAGCAGGAGAAGCGCCACGATGGCGGCCGCGCCCCAGATCCAGCGCGAGCGCAGGACGCGGTAGGCGTCCGAGCGGAGCAGGGCGATCATCGGGCCCCACCGTCCCCCGCGCGCGAAGGCGCCCGTCCCCTTTCCACGCCCATGAGCTCGACGAAGCACTCCTCGATGTCGCGCTCCTGCCGGGCGAGCTCGCGGACCTCGACGCCGGACGAGAAGCACGCGGAGCTGACCTCGTCGAGCGCGGCGCCGGTCACCACGATCGCGCCGTCGGGCTCCGCGCGGAAGGCCGCCCGCGGGAGCGCCTGCTCGAGCAGGGCGAGGCCGCGCTCGGGGGCGGCCAGGCGCACGCGCACCGAGCTGCCGCAGCGCTCGTGGAGCTCCTCGTCGGTGAGCTCGGCCGCGAGGCGGCCGCCCGCGATGACGCCGAAGCGCGTGGCCACGCGGTCGAGCTGGTCGAGCACGTGGGAGGAGATCATGACCGTGACGCCGCGCTCGCGGTTGAGGCGCGCGAGCGCGAGGCGCATGTCGCGCGTGGCCTCCGGGTCGAGGCCGTTGAAGGGCTCGTCCAGGAGCAGCAGGTCGGGGCTGCCCACGAGCGCGAGCGCCAGGCCCAGGCGCTGCCTCATGCCGAGCGAGTAGGCCTTCACGCGGCGGCGGTCCGCGGGGTCCAGCCCCACGAGGCAGAGCAGGTCGTCCGCCACCCGCCCCGCGCGCGTCATGCCGAGCGCGAGCGCCTTGGCGACGAGGTTGTCGCGCGCCGTGAGGCTTGCGAGCACGCCCGGGCTCTCGATGAGGGCGCCGATGCGCGAGAAGCCCTGCGGCGTGGCGCCGCCGCGCTCCGGGTCGCCGAAGAGGACGACCTCGCCCGCCGTGGGGCGCGCCAGGCCGCAGATCATCTTCATCGTGGTCGACTTGCCGGAGCCGTTCTTGCCCACGAGGCCGTAGATGTCGCCGGCGGCGACGGTCATGTCCAGGTTGTCCACGGCCAGCTTGCGACGGTAGCGCTTGGTGAGGCCGTGCGTCTCGATGACGTTCACGCGAGCTCCTTTCTAGAGGCTGCCTCCCAGTCTGGCAGGCGGGCCTTTAGAAACCATGAGCCAAATCTAAAGAAACCTTGAGGGTGAGACAAAGGGGACGGGTTCATTTGTCTCATTGGGATACATGAGACAAATGAACCCGTCCCCTTTGTCTCACGCGAGCTTGAAGCCCATACCCCAGACGGTCTTGACGTAGTCGTCCGTGCCCGACTCACGGAGCTTGGAGCGGATGTTGGACACGTGCACCGCGACCGTGGAGTCGTCGCCGGCGAAGGGCTCGCCCCACGCCAGCTCGAAGAGCTCCGCCTTCGAGAGCACGCGGTTCGGCCTGCGGACGAGCGCCTCGAGGATGTTGAACTCGATCCTGGTGAGCGAGACGGCGCCGCCGCGCCCGTCGCCCTCGCCGGGGGCCACCGCGAGCGTGCGGGCCTCCGGGTCGAGCCCCCAGCGGCGCCAGCGCAGCGTCCTGCCGTCCGCGGCGGGCGTCCCGCGATGGCGCAGCTGGACCTCCACGCGCGCGGCGAGCTCGTCGAGGTCGAAGGGCTTGGTCAGGTAGTCGTCCGCGCCGAGGCGCAGGAGGTCAACCCTGTCGGCCGCCGTCGTGCGGGCGGAGATCACCACGACGGGCGTCCCGGCGCCGTTGGAGCGGATGAGGCCGACGAGCTCCTCGCCGGTGGCGCCGGGCAGCATGAGGTCGCAGACCACGACGTCGAAGCCGCCGTCCTTCTCGCCCGCCGCGCCCAGCAGGAGGCGCGCCTCGGACCCGGAGAACGCCTGGGTCACGGCGTGGCCGTCGCGCGAGAGCCTCGTCGCCACCACGTCGTTGATCGCCGCGTCGTCCTCTATGACCAGCACCCGTGCCATGCGCCTGACTCCTCTCGACCGCCCCATTGTGCCAAATCCTCGGGCGGGGGAGCGGCGGCGGGACGCGCCGGCCCCCGCGACCGGGCGTGACGCCAGACCCACCGATCGTGCGGGCGGGTCTGAGGGGCGGGCGGTTTGGGTACCATGAATGGATCCGCGACCATTCCGGAGGAACCACATGCTCGAGCTCAACGACATCTGCAAGCGCTACGTCACGGCCGGCTTCACGCAGGTCGCGCTCGACCACGTCTCCGTGGCCTTCCGCGACAGCGAGTTCGTGGCGGTGCTCGGCCCCTCCGGCTCCGGCAAGACCACGATGCTCAACATCGTGGGCGGCCTCGACCACTTCGACGAGGGCGACCTCGTCATCGACGGCATCTCCACCCGCAGGTACAAGGACCGCGACTGGGACACCTACCGCAACAACCGCATCGGCTTCGTGTTCCAGAGCTACAACCTCATCCCGCACCAGACCATCCTCGCGAACGTCGAGCTCGCGCTCACGCTCTCGGGCGTGGGGCGCGCAGAGCGCCGCCGCCGCGCGCTGGACGCCCTCGCGCGCGTGGGCCTCGCCGACCACGTGAACAAGCGCCCGAGCCAGCTCTCCGGCGGCCAGATGCAGCGCGTGGCCATCGCGCGCGCCCTCATCAACGACCCGGAGATCCTGCTCGCGGACGAGCCCACGGGCGCCCTCGACTCGGCCACCTCCGTGCAGGTCATGGACCTCCTCAAGGAGGTCGCGCAGGACCGCCTGGTCATCATGGTCACGCACAATCCCGAGCTCGCGCACCAGTACGCGACGCGCATCGTCGAGCTCGCCGACGGCCGCATCACCGCGGACTCCGACCCCTTTGACCCGGCCACGGCCCCGCGCCGCGAGGCCAAGCGGGCCCGCCGCACCTCCATGAGCTTCCTCACCGCGCTCGGCCTCTCCTTCAACAACCTCATGACCAAGAAGGGCCGCACCATCATGACGGCCTTCGCGGGATCGATCGGCATCATCGGCATCGCGGCCATCCTCGCCCTGGCAAACGGCGTCAACGAGTACATCGCGCGCGTGGAGGAGGACACGCTCTCCAGCTACCCGCTCACCATCAGCAAGCAGAGCATGGACATCTCGGGCATGCTCTCGGAGGACGCGGGCTCGGGCGACGGCGGCGCCGCGCCCGAGGAGGGCGAGGGGGACGGCGAGAAGGACGCCGACGGGCAGATCCCCGAGTTCATGATGCTTACGGACATGTTCGCCTCCGTTGGCTCCAACGACCTCTCCGGTCTCAAGTCCTACCTCGAGACCAACCCTGAGGGCCTTGACGAGGACGTCAACGCCATCCAGTACGACTACGGCCTCACGCCGCTCGTCTACAAGGCGGACACCTCGGGGGGAGCGGTCCAGCTCAACCCCAACGCGCTCTCCACGGCCATGACCGGCGGCGCGTCCGGAACCGCCACGGCGGGCATGTCCACCGGCGGGATGTCGGTCTTCAACGAGATGATCGACGACCAGGAGCTCCTCGAGTCCCAGTACGACGTCGTGGCCGGACGCTGGGCCACCGCGGCCGACGAGTGCGTGCTCGTGCTCACCCAGAGCGGCCGCATCAGCGACTACACGCTCTACGGAATCGGCGTGCTCGACCCTGCCGAGCTCACGAAGATGGTGAGCTCCGCGATGAGCGGCACGGCGGGCGACAATACGGTAGAGCGGGAGGACGTCGACTTCACCTACGACGACGCGCTCGGACTCTCCTTCAAGGTGATCGCCCCCACGGACGCCTATCGGAGAAACGAGGAGACCGGCGGCTGGACGAACATGTCCTCCGACGCGCAGTTCATGGCCAGCGCCGTGGACAACGGGCTCGACCTGCACGTCGTGGGCGTGGTGCGCCCCAACGAGTCCTCCGACGCCAAGGCGCTCTCCGCCGGCATCGCCTACACCCCCGAGCTCACGCTCGAGCTGATGGACCGCGCCGCGAGCTCGCAGATCGTCCAGCAGCAGCTGGCGGACCCCGAGGTCGACGTCTTCACGGGCAAGTCCTTCGACACGCTCCAGGAGGAGGCGCGCCAGGGCGTGGACCTGGAGAGCCTCTTCACGGTGGACGAGGACAAGCTGCGCTCCGCCTTCTCCTTCGACACCTCCGGCCTCGCGGCGGGCTTCGACCCCTCGGGGCTCGACCTCTCGGGCCTCTCGGTCGACCTCTCGGGCGTGGCGGACTCCGTCGACGTGGAGTCGCTCGTCGCGGGCGTGCCCGCGCCGGACTTCTCGTCCATCCTCGACCAGGAGCTCGCCGACCCCGCGCTCACCACGGAGCAGCTCGAGGAGGTCACGACCCTCGGCGGCCAGCTCGCGCAGGACTTCGTCGCGTGGTGGGGCCAGAACGCCGGCGCCCTCGACCCCGAGGACCCCGAGCTCGCCCAGAAGGTGGCCGGGTACTTCGAGCAGTACCTCGCGACCGAGAACGCGCAGGCGATCCTCACCCAGATCGACGCCGTGGCCGGCCCCGCCGTCCGCGAGCGCGTGGAGGAGATCGTGCGCGCCTATGTGACGAACGACCTCGCCCCCTATCTCCAGGGCTTCATGCAGAGCATGTCCGCGCAGATCGGCTCCGCCATCTCGTCCCAGCTCCAGGCGGCCATGACCGAGGTGCTCTCCCAGTACGCGAGCCAGGCCGCCGCGAGCCTCTCCAACCTCCAGGAAGCGTTCTCGGTGGACGTGGACGCGCTCGCGAGCGCGGTGCAGTTCAACATGGACGCCGAGGACCTCACCTCGCTCATGGAGAGCTACGCCAACGCGAGCCAGCTCACCTACGACAACAACCTCCAGACGCTCGGCTATGCCACGCCGGACGACCCGGCCGCCATCCAGATCTACCCCAGGGACTTCGAGGCCAAGGAGCGCGTGGTGGGCATCATCGACGCCTACAACGAGCAGCAGCGCGCGGCCGGAAACGACGACGCCGTCATCACCTACACCGACTACATGGGCGTCATCATGGGCAGCGTCACCGACATCGTGAGCATGATCTCGCTCGTGCTCATCGCCTTCGTGAGCATCTCGCTCGTGGTGAGCTCCATCATGATCGGCATCATCACCTACATCTCCGTCCTCGAGCGCAAGAAGGAGATCGGCATCCTGCGCGCCATCGGCGCCTCCAAGGGCAACGTCGCGAGCGTGTTCAACGCCGAGACCTTCATCGAGGGTCTCATCTCGGGCCTCTTCGCCATCGCCGCGGTGGTGGCCGTCTCGGTCCCGGTGAACGCCTGGGTGCTCGCGGACTACAACGTGGAAAACATCATGAGCCTGCCCTGGACCTCGGCCGCCGTGCTCGTGTGCATATCGGTCGTGCTGACCCTCGTGGCGGGCCTCATCCCGAGCTCCGCCGCCAGCCGCCGCGACCCGGTGGAGGCCCTCAGGAGCGAGTGATGGAGAGCGCGCTGACAGGGACGATGCTGACAAAGGTGACAGGGCCAACTGTCAGGAAGCACTTCCTGACAGTTGGCCCTGTCACCTTTGTCAGCATCGCCGGAGCGGTATGCGCGGCGGCGGGGGAGGCGCGATGAGCGCGTTTTCCCGGGGCATAGGCAGGGCGATACGGTCCTCGCTCGGGCGCTTCCTCGCAATCATGGGGATCGTGGCCCTGGGCTGCGGCTTTTTCGCCGGCATGCGCATGGGTGGCCCGGGCATGCGCGCCGCGGCGGACGCTTACTACGACGACGCGGCGCTCTGGGACCTGCGCGTCGTTTCGACCCAGGGGCTTGGCGAGAAGGACGTCGAGCGCCTGGCGCAGGCGGAGGGCGTCTCCGACGCGGTCGGCTCGACCTCCGTCGACGTCATGGCGCGAATCGGGTCCGAGCAGGTCGCCGCGCGCGTCTCCACTCTGCCGGCCGAGTACCTGGGCGGCTCGTCCGAGCCGGACGTCAACCGCCTCGTCCTGCGCGACGGCCGGTGGCCGAGCGAGGCGGGGGAGTGCGTGGCCTCGGCGGACAACCCGGCGCTTGCCGTCGAGCCCGGCGATGTGGTCGAGGTGCTCCGCGAGGCTGGCGACGCGGGGGTCCTCGTGACCGAGGAGCTCACCGTCGTGGGGACCGTGAGCTCCTCGACGTATCCCTATACGGTGACCTTCGGCTCGACCACGCTCGGGTCCGGCATGATCGACCAGTACCTCTACGTTCCGGCGTCGACCTTCTCCGAGGACGCCCCCTACACCGAGGCGTACCTGCGCGTGGCGGGCGCCGAGGACGAGGGGAGCGGGTCCGCCGCGTACGAGGCCGTGGTTGGCGCGGTCGCCGACGGGATCGAGGGCGACGCGCCCGCGTTCGCCGCGTCCCGGCTCGACGACGTCCGCGCCGACGCCCAGGGACGGGTCGACGAGGCCCGGGCGGACTACGAGGCCGAGCGCGCGTCCGCCGAGGCAGAGCTCTCCGACGGGCGCGCGGAGCTCGACGAGGCGCTGTCCCAGATCGAGTCGGGCGAGGCGCAGCTCGCCGACGGGGAGGCGGACCTCGCCGCCGCGCGCTCCGAGCTGGAGGCGAGCCGGGCCGAGGCCGACTCCCAGCTCTCCTCCGCCCGCGACCAGCTCGACGCCGCGCAGTCAGCGCTCGACGCCCAGGTGGCGGAGCTCGACGCGCGGGCGGGCGAGGCCGAGGCGGCCCGCGCGGCGTACGACCAGGGGCTCGAGGTCCTTCTCGCCAGCCTCTCCGAGCAGGGGCTCGACGCCGCCGACCTCGACGGCGCGCTCAGCGCCCTCGAGGCGGCCCGCGGCGAGCTCTCCTCCGCCCGCGAGGCCGTCGCCGCCCTCGTCGCGCAGCTCGAGGCCGCCCAGGAGGAGGCCGGGGCCGCGGGAGGGGATCTCCCCGCCGAGCAGCTCGGGCAGCTCGAGGCCGCGCGGGCGCAGCTCTCACAGATCGACGCCCAGGCGCAGTCGCTCGAGTCCGCCTCGGCGAGCGCCTCGGAGCTCGCCTCCGCGCGAGACGCCGTCAGCGCCTACGACGCCGGGCGCGCCCAGGCGGCGGACGCGCAGGCAGAGATTGACGCCGGGCGAGGCGAGCTCGCCGCCCGCGAGCGCGAGGCCGCCTCCCGGCTTGCCGCCGCCCAGGCGCAGATCGACGCCTCCGCCTCCGAGCTCACCTCGGCTCGCTCCGAGCTCGACGCGGCGCGCGGCTCCTACGAGGAGGGCCTCGCCGCCTGGGAGGAGGCGCGCGCGGAGGCCGACGGGCGCCTCGCCGAGGCCGCGTCCCAGATCGACGACGCGCAGGCCGAGGTGGACGCGCTCGAGCCCGGCGACATCTACGTGCTCGACCGCACCCAGAACGAGGGCACAGCCTCCTATCAGGGCGACTCCGAGCGCATGGACAAGATCGCCACCGTCTTCCCGCTCATGTTCTTCCTCGTCGCCGCGCTGGTGTCGCTCACCACGATGACGCGCATGGTGGAGGACGAGCGCGGGGTCATCGGCACCCTCAAGGCGCTCGGGTACGGGACGGCGCGCATCGCCTCGCGCTACCTCGCCTATGCCGGGCTCGCCGCCACGGCGGGGGCCGCCATCGGCATCCTCGCCCTCTCGCAGGTCCTCCCGCTCGTGGTGATGTCGGCCTACCAGATCATCTACGCCGTCCCGCTGCCGAGCCTCCCGCTGGCGGTCGACCCCGCCGTGGCGCTCGCCTCGGCCGGCCTGGGCGTGGGCGTGACGCTCGCCGCAACGTGGGCCGCCGTCGAGGCGAGCCTGCTCGATTCCCCGGCCGCCCTCATGCTCCCGCGCTCGCCCAAGCCGGGAAGGCGCATCCTGCTCGAGCGCGTCCGGCCGCTCTGGCGGCGCCTCTCGTTCCTCCGCAAGGTCACGGCGAGAAACCTCTTCCGCTACAAGCGCCGCCTGCTCATGACCGTCATCGGCATCTCGGGGTGCACCGCGCTGCTGCTCGTGGGCTTCGGCCTGCACGACGCGATCTGGGACATCATCGACAACCAGTTCGGCCCCATCGTGCGCTACGACACGGCCGTGAGCCTGGACGACGGCGCCACCGCCGAGGAGGCGGACGCCGTCGCGGCCCGCCTCGTCGCGGACGGGCGCGCCACCGACCTCGCCCACGCCGCCACGGTCAACCTCCAGCTCTCGTCCCCCTCCTCCGAAGGGGCGGTCTCCGCCCAGGTCATCATCCCCGAGGACGCCTCGTCGCTCGAGGACGCCATCAGCCTCCACGACCGCCTGTCCGGGGAGGGGGTCCCGCTCGAGGGGGAGGGCCTCGTCCTCGCCGAGAAGACCGCCACCAAGCTCGGCGTGTCCGTCGGCGACGAGGTGGTGCTCAGGGGCCAGGACGCCGTCGGCAACGCGGTGGGCGAGGGGTGTGCCCTCACGGTCGCCGGCGTGGTGGAGAACTACGTGGGGAGCCTCGCCTACCTGGCGCCCGAGGCGTGGGGCACGTTCCGCGCGGCCGGCGTGGTCGATGACGAGGAGCCGTCCTTCTCGACCATCTACGCCACGACCGACGACGATCCCGCCTATCGCGCGGGCCTCGCCGACGACCTCGCCGAGGCGGGGCCGGTCTCCACGGTGGCCTTCGTGGACGAAACGGTGGAGATGTACCGCGACATGCTCTCCGCCGTGGACATGATCGTCGTGGTGCTCATCGTGTCGGCGGCGGCGCTCGCCTTCATCGTGCTCTACAACCTCGCGAACATCAACGTGGACGAGCGCGTCCGCGAGATCGCCACCCTCAAGGTCCTCGGGTTCAGGAGGGGCGAGGTGGCCGCCTACGTCTTCCGCGAGATCCTCGTGCTCGCCCTCATGGGCGACGTGCTCGGCCTCGCGCTCGGGACCTGGCTCGAGGGCTTCGTCATCGTGACGGCCGAGGTCGACCTCGTGATGTTCGGTCGCGTCATCCACCCCGCGAGCTATGCCTGCGCGTTCGTGCTGACGCTCGTCTTCGCGGGCCTCGTGATGCTCACCATGCGCCGCAAGCTCGACCGCGTGGACATGGTGGAGAGCCTCAAGTCCGTGGACTAAGTGAGACAAGGGGGGCGGGGCGAGACAAGGGGGACGGTGAGACAAAGGGGACGGGTTCATTTGTCTCATGGAGCACATGAGACAAATGAACCCGTCCCCTTTGTCTCAGTCCCCCTTGTCTCGCCCCGCCCTCGCTGGGACGCGCTATGCTTGCGGGGTGACGAGAGGAGCATCGATGCTGCAGCGAGACTATATCCTGGAAATCGTGGGCCAGTTCGTGGACGGCGTGGGCGAGGCGCTGCGTCGGGCGTTCGGCGGAGACGCCGGCGCGTGCGAGGACGTGGAGTCGCAGGTGGCGGAGCTCCTCGAGCTCGACCGCGCGACGGCGCTCTCGCTCGCCCCCGACTCCCTCGTGACGATGATGGTCCTCTCCGGTATGGGCGACACGGTCGCCGCGTACGTGTGCTACGCGCTCGACAGGCTCTCCCGCGTCTACGAGGCGCGCGGCGAGGACGACCTCGCCGGGCTCAGGCGCCTGCAGGCGCGCGCCGTCGCGGAGTCCTTCGACTGCGACCCCGCCGCGGCCCCCGCGGAGCTCTCCGCGCTCGACGCCGAGCTTTTCTCGTAGTCCCCGGGCCGCCCGGCCCCGCGCTATGCAGACGCTGCGACGGCCTCCCTCTTGCGGGGTCTGCCGCCGCGCGGCTGCTCCTCGAGGCGGGCCCGGACGGAGTCCATCGTCACGTAGGTGTTGCGGCCGTCCCGGTAGCCGATGAGGCGTGCGGAGGCGAGCATCTGCGTGACGCGCGCGGGGGTGACCCCCAGCAGCCGCGCGGCCTCTGATGCCGTGACCTTCTCCACTGTCTCGCGCCCCGCCTGCACGGCGAAGACCATGTTCGTGCCCCCGTGGCGCGGGGCGTTGCCGAAGGTCGGCCTGGGCGGCGTCTCGCCGCGCATGTCGAAGTCCTCGAGGGTTATCTTGAGCCAGTCCGCGACCATGAGGCAGAGGTCCTCGAAGTCCTCTCCCTGCGTCCCCCCGGGAAGGTCGTAGGGAGAGGCGACGTACCATCCCTCGTCCTGCACGATTTCGAACTCGTAGACTCCGAACAACATGTTATCTCCCTATCCGCTCGGTGATTCCCGCCTGCGTGAGGATGAGCCGTGCGTCAGCCCCCTGATCTCCCTGTGGCGGGGAACGCTCACCTCCCGACCGTCCGGATGCGAGAACCGCTCGTGCTTGGTCCCGCCGTCGGGCGCGAAGCCGTTTCTCACGAGCAGCCTGACGAGGTCCCTCCGCTTGGTCATCACGCCTCCTAAACTATATATTCACTTTATAGTTACGTCAAGGAGGAATCTCACCAGTAGCGCGGCGTTTCGGCCATGAGCCTCTCGTGCAGGGCGCGCCGCCGCGCGAGGAGCTCGGGCGTGGACGGCGGAGGCGTGGCGCCCAGCTCGCGGGCCACGCGGGTCATGACCCGGTTGCATCGGTCGAAGTCCGCAAGCTCGTCGCACGTGGTCTGAATGACGCGCACCCCGGGGTGCGCCGTCCGGTCGAACGGCTCCGCCAGCGGGTCGTCGACGATCTCCAGCGCAACTCCCTGCTCCGGCCAATAGAGCGCCATGGGTCCTCCTCACCTCGCGTCCTCTGGGGCGCCCATGCTACGCAAAGGGCGCGCGGGATTGTCTTCCCGCCAGCTGACGCGTTGCTGACGCCGCAGGTGAGGTCCTCCGTCCGGTGAGACAGATTGAACATATTATCGGCGGGCGGCCTCACTTCGCCCGTGGGCGCGGGCCTCCGGACGGCGCGGCGCGCGGGGACGTCGGAATCCGTCGCGTTCTGCACCGCCGGCTGAGGGGGCGTTGCGCGCCCGCCCGCGGGGGACGTAAGGTTGTCACGAGACGACAAGAAAGAGGGGAAGGCCCACATGGACAGGATCGAGCGCGGCCAGGTCAGCGACGACGAGATGGGGGAGGCCGTCTACGTGCTCCCGGCAGAGGAGCTCGACAGGCCCTCGGTCGCGTCCGGGCTCTCCCTGCGCGCGAGGGCGGCCATCGCCGTCGCGCTCGTGGTCGTGGCCCTCGTGAGCGGGTTCCCGCTGCGCGAGCACTTCTCCGCTCCGGAGACCTATGCCGACACCATCGCCACCATTGACGAGAAGAAGGCAAACGTCCTCGGCCTCGTGGCGAGCTCGACCGCCCTCTCCGCCGCGATCACCGCCATCCCGGACGACACCGGGACCCCCGTCGCCGAGAAGCTCATGGAGGTCTCCGGGGACCTCGGCATCGTGCTCTCGGTCCTCTATCTCGAGAAGTACCTGCTCACCATCTTCGGCCTCGCCGCCTTCGGGATACTCGTCCCCGCCGCCTGCGCGCTGCTCGCCGCCGCCGTGCTCCTCGCCGGGAGAGTCTCCTGGGACGGGGCGCTCGCCCGGCTCGCCGCCAAGCTCGTGGCGCTCGCGCTCGTCATCCTCGTCACGATCCCGGCGAGCGTCGCCGTCACGCGGATGATCGACGACACCTACGCGGGCTCCGTCGCGCCGGTCGAGGAGGTCGCCGAGACGCAGTCGGACGAGCAGTCGGACGAGGGCGGCTCTCCGCTCGACTTCGTCCTCAACCTGCCCAGCATGGTGGCAGACGGGCTCACCAGCATCACGGACGGCGTCCTCGACCAGGTGAACGCCCTCATCGAGTGGCTCGCCGTGATGGTCGTGACGTCCTGCGTGATCCCCGTGATCGTGCTGCTCTTCTTCCTCTGGGTGGCAAACGCCATCCTCGGGATCGACGTCAGCTCCCCCATGGGGGCGCTCCGCGGCCGCGCGCGGCGTCTCGTCCCCGCGCGGAGAGGCCGCTAGCCCCGCGTTGACATGCAAACTCTGCAGATTGACTCGTCTGCACAGTCCTGCATGTCGGGGGAGAAGGGCGCGGGCGCGCCGCCCTCCGGCGTGGCGTGCCAGGGGCTGCGGTGCCGCACGGTTGAGTGGCGCTGCTCCAGCCCGCGCGGCGCCGCGGACGGTGCCGCCGGGTACAATTGAGAGTCCGGACACCCAGCGAGAAGAACGGGAGGACCCGCGCCCATGCCCTACGCGAGCGTCGTGCTCGACATACCAACGCGCCACCTCGAGGGCGCGTTCTCCTACGCGGTGCCGCCCGAGCTCGCGGGGGAGGCCAGGACGGGCTCGACGGTCCTCGTGTCCTTCTCGCACCGCATGGCGGTGGGCTACGTGCTCGCCGTCTCCGAGGAGCCCCCCGAGGGCGTGTCGGCGGAGCGGGTCCAGCCCGTGCTCCAGGTCCTGGCGCCGCCCGCCTTCGACGAGGCGGCCGCCCGCGTCGCCGCGTGGATGGCGCGCGAGTACGCCTGCCCGCTCTGCGAGGCCGTGCGCCCGTTTCTCGCCCCGGGGCAGAAGGTCCGCGTGACGCGCGCCGCCGAGGACGCCCCCTGGGAGCTCCAGACCGAGCGCGCCGGCGCCGTGGACGCCCGCTGGGCGAGCCTCACCCCCGCGGCGAACGACTTCGTCCCCGCCAGGACCGCCTCCCGCCAGCGCGCGGTGATCGAGGCCCTGCGCCAGGGACCGCAGCGCGTGGCTGAGCTCTCCGCCACCATCCCGGGCGCCGCGTCCGCCGTGACGGCGCTCGCCAAGAGGGGCGTCGTGGCGATTGAGAGCCGGCGGCAGATCCGCGGCGCCGACGACACAACGCTCTCGTCGGCCGCGGCGCCGCGGCCCGAGCGCCTCACGGAGGGGCAGCGCGCCGCCCTCGCGGCCATCGACGAGGCCCGCGCCGCCGGCAGGGGCGACGTGGTGCTCGTGGACGGCGTCACGGGCTCCGGCAAGACCGAGGTCTACCTCGCGGCCATCGAGCGCGCCCTCGCGGACGGCCGCGGAGCGCTCGTCCTCGTGCCCGAGATCTCGCTCACGGCGCAGACCGTGGGCCGCTTCCGCAGCCGCTTCGGCGACGAGGTGGCCGTGCTCCACTCGCGCCTCTCCGCCGGCGAGCGCTTCGACCAGTGGGACCTCGTCCGCGCCGGCTGCGCCCGCGTGGTGGTGGGCGCCCGCTCGGCGCTCTTCGCCCCGCTCGCCGAGGTGGGCCTCGTCATCATCGACGAGGAGCACGAGGGCTCCTACAAGCAGGACAAGTCCCCGCGCTACCACGCGCGCGAGGTCGCGGCCCGGCTCGCCCGCGAGCGCGGCGCGGCGCTCGTGCTGGGGTCGGCCACGCCCTCTCTCGAGGCGCTCCAGCGCTGCCGCGAGGGCGGCTTCAGCGGCGCCCGCTGGACGCGCGTGGAGATGCCGGAGCGCCCCGGCGCGTCGGTGCTGCCGCGCGTCACCGTGGTCGACATGGGGGAGCAGTTCCGGGGCGGCGGTCGCTCGATCTTCTCGGCACCGCTCGCGAGGGCGCTCGAGGGCGTCGCGGAGCGGCGCGAGAAGGCCGTGCTGCTGCTCAACCGCCGCGGCTTCGCGAACTTCCTCATGTGCCGCGACTGCGGCTGCGTGCCCGAGTGCCCGCACTGCTCCACGGCGCTCACCTACCACGAGCGCGGGCACCTGCTCGCGTGCCACACCTGCGGCAGGAGCTGGCCTGTGCGTGCCTACCCCGACCCCTCGACGAGCTGCCCCAACTGCGGGAGCCGCTACCTCGCCGCCTTCGGCGTGGGCACGCAGCGCGTCGAGGACGAGCTGCGCATGCTCCTGCCGGCAGACGTTGAGGTCATCCGCATGGACGCGGACACCACGCGCGCCAAGGGCGCCCACCAGCGCCTGCTCGAGCAGTTCGACGCCGCGGAGTGCGCGGTGCTCGTGGGCACGCAGATGATCGCCAAGGGGCTCGACTTCCCGGAGGTCACGCTCGTGGGCGTCATCAACGCGGACACCATGCTCAAGCTGCCCGACTTCCGCGCCGCCGAGCGCACCTACGACCTTTTGGAGCAGGTCGCGGGCCGCGCGGGCCGCGGGGAGCGCCCCGGCGAGGTCATCGTGCAGACCTGGTGGGCCACGCACCCCGCCATGCGGGCCGTGGCGTCCCACGACCGCTCCGTCTTTCTCGAGGCGGAGCTCGCCGAGCGCGCCGAGGCGGGGTACCCGCCGTTCGGCCGCCTCGCCAACGCCGTCGTGTGGGGCCGCTCGGAGCGCGGCGTGCGCGACGCCTCGGCCCGCCTCGCCGAGGCGGTCCGCGAGCGCGTGGGGGGCGCCCCCGGCTGGGAGGTGCTCGGCCCCGCCGACTGCGTCAAGGCGCGGGCGAAGGACCAGGTGCGCCGCCACGTGATGGTGAAGGCGCCCACAGGCGCGGACCTCGGCGGGATGCTTTCCGCGTGTGCCGCCTCGCTTGGCCGCCTGCCGGGTATTAACATGGCAGTGGACATCGACGCATACGACATGATGTGACCCTCGGCGCCGGGGCCCAGAGCCCGGCGCCCGGAAGGAGGACCATGAACGAGCTCAAGGAGATCGTGCTCTCGCCCGACCCCCGCCTCTCCCAGGAGTGCGCCCCCGTCGAGAGGATCGACGACGACGTCCGCGCCCTCGCCAAGCGCATGCTCAAGGTCATGTACGCCGCCGACGGCTGCGGCCTCGCGGGCCCGCAGATCGGCGAGATGCGCCAGATCGTGGTCATCGACGTCGACTACGCCGGGCGCGGGGGCAAGAAGAACCCGTACGTGCTCATCAACCCGCGCATCGTCACGGCCGACGGGCCCGAGAGGGAGGGCTCGGAGGGCTGCCTCTCCTTCCCGGGCGTGAGCGTGCGCGTGAGCCGCCCCTCCCACGTGGTGGTGCAGGCGCTTAACCTGGACGGCGACCTCATGCAGTACGAGGCGGCGGACAACCTGCTCGCCGTCTGCCTCCAGCACGAGATCGACCACGTCCACGGCGTGACGATGTTCGACCACCTGCCGCCCATCCGCCGCGCCGAGGCACAGCGCGAGTACGAGGCCGCGCTCGCCGCGGGCGCGCGCCCCGGCGACACCGAGGTCGGGTAGGGGATGCCATGGTTGACGAGAAGAACGCGGCCGCCCCGGGGGCGCGCCGCCCGCGCGTCGTCTTCATGGGGACGCCGGAGTTCGCCGTGCCGTCCCTCTCCGGGCTCGCCGAGGCCTGCGACGTCGCCCTCGTGGTCACGCGACCGGACGCGGTGCGCGGCCGCGGCCGGCGGCTCGAGCCCTCGCCGGTGAAGGCCCGCGCGCTCGAGCTGGGGCTTCCCGTGCTCGAGGCCTCCCGCATGACGCCTGAGGCGCTCGACGCCCTGCGCGCGGCCGCGGCCGACGTCTTCTGCGTGGCCGCCTACGGCTGCATCCTGCCGGACGAGGTGCTCGCGATGGCGCCCGCCGGGTGCGTGAACGTGCACGCCTCGCTCCTCCCGCGCTGGCGCGGCGCCGCGCCCATCCAGCGCGCGATCCTCGCCGGGGACGAGCGGACGGGCGTCTCCATCATGCGGATCGGCCACGGCGTGGACACCGGCGCGTACTGCGCGCAGGCCTCCACGACGGTGGCCGGAAAGACCGCGACCGAGCTCACGGGCGAGCTTGCCCGCCTGGGGGCGGGCCTTCTCGTGGAGACGCTCCCCGCCGTGGTGGGCGGCACCGCCGCCTGGGTCGAGCAGGACGAGTCGCTCGTCACCCACGCGGCCAAGATCTCCAAGGCCGAGCTCATGCTGGACCCGGCCGACCCCGCCGCCGAGAACGTCCTGCGCGTGCTGGCGTCCTCGGACGCCGCGCCGGCCCGCTGCTCGGTGGCCGGCCGCGGCGCCCGCGTGACCCTCGCGCGAGAGGGTGAGAAGGACCTCGGGCCGGGGGAGATCGCGACCGCGCACGGGCGCGTCCTTCTCGGCTGCGCCGAGGGCGCGCTCGAGGTCCTGCGCGTGAAGCCCGACGGCAAGCGGGAGATGGAGGCCTCCGCATGGGCCGCCGGCCTGCGCGGCGGCCTCTCCTGGGGGCGCGTCTAGGTGGCGCGCGCGACGCCCGCCCGCCGCGCCGCGCTCTCGCTCGTCTCGGAGCGCCGCCGCCGCGACGCCCGCGCCCGCGACCTGCTGCGCGCCTCCGATGAACTCTCGGGCCTTTCGGAGCGCGAGCGCGCCCAGGTCACGCGCCTCGTGCTCGGGGCCGTTGCCGCGGAGGGGGAGCTGGACCGCGTCATCGACGCCCACCTCTGCCGGGGCGCGCACCTCGAGCCGCGGGTGCGCGACGCCCTGCGCCTCGCCGCCTTCGAGCTCCTCTACCTTGGCACGCGCGACGACGTCTGCGTGAGCCAGGGCGTCGAGCTCGTGCGCGGCGTGTCCCCGCGCGCCGCGGGGCTCGCCAACGCCGTGCTGCGTCGCATCGCCGAGAAGGACGCGCCCGCGCTCGCCCGAGCGCGCGAGCGCGTGGTGGCCGGGGCCTTTGACGCCCGCGACCTCGCCCGCGTCGGCGCCCTTCCCGAGTGGCTCTGCGCCCGGGCCCTCGCCTCGCTCGGCGAGGGGCGCGCCGCCGCCTGGGCCGTCGCGGCGCTCGGCCCCGCGGGCGCCTGGGTGGCCGCCAACCGCGTGCAAAGGGGACAGGCACTTTTGCACGCTCTCGAGGAGGCGGGGTGCGCGCCCACCCCCGGTCCCGTGCCGGGATCCTACCTTCTGGGCGCCCCCGCGCGTCTTGCGCCGTCCGGCCTCGTCGAGCGCGTGGACGTCCTGCCCTGCGACCTTGCGGCGCAGGAGGTGGTGCTCGCCGCCGCTCCCGAGCCCGGCAGTCGCGTGCTCGAGGTGGGACAGGGTCGCGGCACCAAGACCGTGCTCCTCGAGGGTGCGGCGGTGGCCGCGGGCGGCCCGTGCGAGATCGTCTCGGTGGAGATCGACCCCCGCAAGTCCGATCTCGCCGCGCGCCGCATGGCGGCGGCCGGGATCTCCGAGCACGTCCGCTGCGTCGTGGCCGACGGGCGCGCGCTCGCGGGCGCGGGCCTGCCCGAGGACCTTCTCGGCAGCTTCGACCTCGTGTTCGTCGATGCGCCGTGCTCGGGGTCGGGCACGCTCGCGCGCCATCCGGAGATCGCGTGGTCGCTTCGCGAGGAGGCGCTCCCCGGCCTCGCCGCGCTCCAGGCGGACATCCTGCGCGCCGCCGCGACGCGCGTTGCGCCGGGCGGGCTCGTCGTCTACTCGACCTGCTCGGTCCTCGCCGAGGAGGACGAGCGCGTCGTGGAGGCGCTGCTCACCGGTCCTACGGGCGGACAGTTCGAGCTGCTCGACGCCCGGCGCACCGACCTTCCGGGCGCTGACACCCACTTCGTGGCGCGCCTGAGAAAGAGATAGCCCCTCCCGAGCTCCATGGAGGGTCCGGGAGGGGCTATTGCTTTAGTACGGGTGTCGAGCTGTACGTGCTGAACAGCCCTTGTCTTATGCCAGCCAATCAATTCTTCACCTCCATGAGCCTCTCCTTGCTCCTGGCTATCGCGGTGTGAACCTGCCAATCTGTATCGAGCCCATCTCCCTCCTCCCGTTGGCCTCCCAGACGATTACGTAACCATCGGGGCTTCTCGTGCCGCTTAAGAAGTCTTCCTTCCTGACGTAGCCGGGCTGGCCATATGAGTTCGAGGATGTTGACGTTGTCGCAATGAGGTCGGGCAGGCATTCACGCATATCGGATTCCGTTACAGAGGGATGCTCAAGAAACTCGTCCCATGGTTCGGGCAGGTTAGCGCGTTCGATCGAGCCAAAGGTCTGGTCGTTCTCGTTGATTGCGTAAAGGACGCCGTTGACGCTGCGCATGCCCACGGCCTCGCCACTCAGGAATTCCCCAATGGAGTCGACCGGGAGAAATGCCCCAGCGAGCGCGAGAAGCGCGGAGACGGCAATTACCGTGACCATGCATCCGAGAGCGAGACGCTTTCCCCTCCTCTGCCTCCTCTCACGTTCCGTGCGTTCGCCTTCCAGCATGGAGAGGAGCTCTTCTCGTGAGCGAACGCCGAGGAGCCGGTACCCGTTGGACCTCGCGCATCCGACGGTGCCAGGCGCCACGTGGAGCTCCCGGGCAATCTCTGACGTGGGAACTCCCGCCGCAGCACGTGCGAGGACGTCGAGCTGGGTATCCGTAAGGCCCCTGTTCACAAGGGAGCTGCGAAAGCCCTCGATATCGTTCGCGAGTTCGTTCGCGTCCTTGTCGCCATGTGGCCCGTAGCGTCGCACGAGTTCGCGCCCGTCCTCCATGCCGAGCTTGTGATACGCCCGTTGCCTGAAGCCGCCCACCGTTGATGCCTCAATGCCCATCTCCCTCGCCGCCATCTCAGCGGTCATGCCGGCGAGCACGGAGCGCGCGGCGTCGACCTCTCGCTCGGTGAGGCCGTGCTCGGAGAACGAGCGCTCGGCCTCGTCGGATGCGTGCGGGATCCCGGGCGCCTCATGGGTGGAACGTCGCTGGTCGCTCATGGTAGCTCCTATCGCCTAGGCCTCTTTCGAGCATCGTATGTCCCCGTGGTGGGGAGGTCTGTGCTAAGGGGGCATGAATCCCGATTGCCACAGGTTTTGATGTGCGATGAGTCGATCTTCTCAATGTTGCCGAGGCATATCCCGCATTGTGGGGGAGCGATTCCCGGTGCACTATGCCAGCAATGTGCAGAAGTTCGGGCGCTCGGCTCCGCTGGCCTCAGCCCGCAAGCCCCTCCCAGCCGTCGATCCAGAGGTCGGCCGCGCGACGCAGCTCGCGGGCGGGCTGGCGCGGGTCCTCGCAGCGCACGGCGACCGTGGTCATCCCGGCGCGGGCGGCCGAGAGCGTGCCGGGCAGTATGTCCTCGAAGACGCAGCACGCCCCCGGCGTCGTTCCCAGGCGGCGCGAGGCCTCGAGGTAGATGTCGGGGTGGTCCTTCCCGCGCGCGACCTCGCGCCCGCAGACCACCTCGTCGAAGAGGCCGTAGACGTCCACGTGCCGCATGGCGCCCAGCACGTGCGGGTCGTTCGTTGTGGCGAGCGCCAGCGGGACGCCCTGCGCGCGGAGCGCGCGCAGGTAGGCCTCGGCGCCCGGGCGCAGGCGGACCTCCTCCTCGTAGAGCGCCGCCCCCAGGCGGTTCCACTCGTCCACGATGTCGGACACCTCGTCGCGCAGGCGGTAGCGCTCGACGCACCAGCGCGCCCCGGCGGCAAAGCCGAGCGTGGCGAGCGTCGCGGAGGCGTCCTCGTCGAAGGGCAGCCCCCGCGTGGCGAAGAAGATCTCGTCGACGCGCCGCCAGAGGTGCCAGGTCTCCGCGAGCGTCCCGTCGAAGTCGAAGATGCCCGCCGAAAAGGACGGCGGGAGGAGCGAGGGAGCGGCCATCAGCGGTCCGGCTCGTCCTCGAGGGAGCGGAGCATGCCGAAGTAGACGTCGTCGCGCGAGATCATGCAGAGCTTGCGCAGGAGGTCGCGCGCCACGCGGAAGATGCCGGCGTCCGTGGCGGCGCGCGTGGCCTCGAGGAAGGCCGTGCTCACGGGCTCGGTCGGGGCAAGCGGGATCCCGGCCGCCTCCAGGAGCGAGTCCGCCTGGTCGGGCGAGAGCTCGCCTCCCGCCGAGACCCCCACCTGGCCGATGAGGGCCGCCATGGCGAGCCGCGCCACGAGCGCGGGCGCCCCGAGGTGGCGGGTCGCGCGCTGGTAGCAGGCCTGGGCGGTGAGCACGTGGCCGCCCTGCCACTGGAGCTGCGCCATGCCCAGGTAGCCGAGCCCGATCGACTCCGGGTCGTGCGCGAGCGAGAGCAGGCGGCAGAGCTCGCGCCCGGCCGCCTCGGGGTCGCCCGACGCCTCGAGGCACTGCGCCAGGTTGAGGCTCGCCTGCGAGGAGAGCGGGGCCACCTCGGCGGCGCGCCGGGCGTGCGCGAGCGCCTCCTCGGCGCGGCCCCGGGCGAGGGCGGAGGCGGCGGCGATGGTGTGGGCCTCGAGGTAGGCGGCGGGGACGAGGGCGCAGCGCTCGCCGGGGGCCGCGACCAGCCGGTTGTAGAGCGCGCGGTCGGCATAGGACCCGAAGCCGCGCCAGACGAGCCCGTCCGACCCGTCGAAGGACCCGAGCCCGTCGATGGGCAGGAGCGCGTCCGCCGCGTACTTCCCCGCGGACTCGAGGTCGTGCGAGAGCAGGGCGTCGCGCGCCCGCGCGCAGCCGCGCTGGAGGTCGCCGCCCTCCACGAAGGACTCGCCGATGGCGAGGGGGTCGTCCTCCAGCTCGCCGTCGATGAGGCCGGAGACGCAGCGCCGCGCCGCCTCGACGACGTCGGGGTGACCGTCCTCGCGCGCCGCGGCGAGGATTGCCTGGACGTTCTTCTCGGTGGAGTCCGTGAGGTGGCGCGCGAGCTCGTCGGCGACGCTCCTGCGCCGGGCCCCCTCGTCGATCCCGAGGTCGCTCACGCGCCAGCAGCCGAGCGCGTCGCCCAGCTCGCCGGCGAGCGTCGCCTCGGAGAGCTCGGGCGCGTCGTAGCGCTCGCGCGGGCAGAGCGCCTCGTCGTCAAGGGAGAAGCCCTGGCGGACGGGGGCGAGGCCGCCCGTCTCGTCGAGGGAGATTGCCGCCCCGCAGGAGCGCAGCAGCGCGACGGGGTCGAACGACCCCTCGAGGTCGACGGCCTCCAGGGCCTCGCGCGCTATGCGGGCGGAGTAGAGGCAGGCGTGGTCGCGCGCGGTGTCGATGACGCCCGCCACCCAGACCTCCCCGAGCTCGGGGGCGACGGCCAGGGCGTAGCCCGCCACGAGCGCCGCGAGCCGGGCGTTGTAGATGCCGGCGGCGCGCCGGCGCATCTGCTCGGTCGCGGGGACCACGCCGAGGCCGTCGACGAAGGCCGAGCGCGGCCACGCCTCCGGCGGGACGAGGTCGAGCTCGAAGGCGGCGAGCCCCGCCCGCGCGTTCACGCGGAAGCGCGCCGTGAGGCGGTGGGGGAGGCGGAAGGCCTCGATGCCGTAGGCAAGGGCGTAGCGCACGTCCCACTCCCCGCGCACGGGCCCCTCGAGGCGCGACGCGACCTCGCGCGCCTGGCCGGCGACGGACCTCGTGACGCGCTGCTCGGCCCGCACGATCGCGTCGAGCGGGGCGTCGTTGGGGCTTTCGAGCGCATGGCTCGCGAGAAGGACGGCGTTGAGCGCGGACTCGATCTGCAGGACGCGGAGCTTGGCGAGGTAGCTGACCCGCTCCTCCTCGATGCGCAGGTAGAAGAGGCCCGAGGTGCGCGGGCGGACCACGCGGACGCCCGGGAGCTCGACGTCTGGCTCCAGCAGGCCCGCCTCCACGAGCCTCGTGGCGAGATGCACCTCGAGCGGGCTCGGCGGCAGCTTGGGCGCCTCGCCCGGGAAATCGGGCGCGCCGGTCGCGCCGACCCGCGCGCGGACGTCGACGACGAGCCCGGCGAGAAGTGCCATGGGGTCGGGGGACGAGGCGAGGGAGCGCGAGAGCCCCTCGAGGTCGAGGACGGTGGTGTTGCCGCCCGTCAGGTCCTTCTCGTCATCCGGCTCGACGGGGTCCGCCCCCGCGGGCGCCGCCTCGTCTCCGCCCGCGTCTCCCACGTTCACGAGCGCGGCGAAGAGCCTTCCGAGTCGTCCCGTGCGCTCCTCCTCTGCCATGGCCTTGCCCCCTCTCGTCGCTCCCGACGTTTCATGCGGCCTAGTGCGCGCCCGCCCCGCGGCCCGGGCCGACCCTCCGGATGAAGAGCCCGCTTCTGAGCTTGGGCTCGAGCCAGGTCGACTTGGGCGGCATGAGCCTCCCGGCGTCGGCCACGGCCATGAGCTCCCCCATGGAGACGGGGAAGAGCGAGAACGCGACGCCCCGCTCGCCCGCGCGCCGCGCGAGCGCCTCCGGGCCCTCGGCGCCGCCCACGAACGAGATGCGCCCGTCGGAGCGCGGGTCCGCGATGCCGAGGACGGGGCCGAGGACCCGGTCCTGCAGGATCGCGACGTCGAGGCCCTCCGCGGGGTCGTCGGGCCGCGCGCCCCCGAGGGCGAGCTCGCGCCACGCCCCGAACGCGTACATCCCGACCTGCCCGCGCCTGCCCGGGCTCACCGGCCCCTCGCGGCGCTCCCCGACGGCGACGCCCGCCGCCTCGAGCGCCGCCACGAGCCCGGCCTCGTCGAGGCCGCCCGTGTCCGCGACCACGCGGTCGTACGGCAGGACGGAGAGCTGGCTCGCGGGGAAGAGGACGCAGAGCAGGTAGTTGTAGGGCTCGGTGCCGGACAGGCTCGCGCCCGCCGCCTCGCGCATGCGCCGGCAGACGCCCGCCGCCGCGGCGGCGCGATGGTGCCCGTCGACGATGTAGGCGCGGCCCACCTGGCCGAGCATCGCGCGGAAGCTCTCGACGGCCGCCGGGCGCGCCACGCGCCAGACCGTCTGGCGGACGCCCTCGTCGTCGGTGAAGTCGTAGAGCGCCTCGGCCGCCTTCGCGGCCTCCACGAGGATGTCCATGACCGCGTTGTCGCGGTAGGCGAGAAAGACGGGGCCGGTCTGGCAGCCCGTGGCCTCGATGTGGCGGGCGCGGTCGGCCTCCTTCTCCGGGCGGGTGAGCTCGTGGGCCCGCACGGTCCCGTCCGCGAGGTCGTCCATCGCCACCCCGGCGACGATGCCGGTCTGCTCGTGGCCGCCACTGCGCAGGCGGTAGAGGTAGTAGCAGGGCGTGGCGTCGCGCAGGAGCGTCCCGTCGGCGACGCGCTCGGCGAGCAGGTCGCGGGCGCGCGCGTAGACGTCCTCGGCATACGGGTCGTGCCCGGGCGGGAAGGCGGTCTCCGGGCGGTCGATCGCCAGGAAGGAGCGCGGGTGCTCGGCCACGTACGCGGCGGCCCCGGCGCGGTCGAACACGTCATAGGGCGGCGCGGCGAACTCCGCGGCGGCGTCCGGGCGCGGGCGGTGGCAGGTTATGGGCTCAGCGTGCATTTGGCCTCCTCGCTTGCGTATGAGGACATGATACCCCGCGGGCGCGCTCCGTCGCTCGCCCGCTCCCACCGCCCGGTCCCGCGCCTTGCCGCCCGGCGCCGCCCTTTGCTGCTCAGCGCCGCTCTTTGCGCCCAGACAGAGCGAGCGGACGTTTTCGGCCGCCCGAGGGCGCGTTTTTGTCGATTCGCTCTGTCTGGGCACGGGGGCATGCTCGGTTGGCTCGCGGACCCGGGCCCACCCGGGCGCGGGGGCATGCTCGGCCGGCTCGCGGACCCGGGCCCGCCCGGGCGCGCCGCGCATGCCGCCGGCCGGGGTGCTACCCTGATACGGACGAAAGGAGGCGCGCATGGCGCTCACGGGCGAGGACGTCACCGGCAGGGGCCTCGTGATCTTCGACTTCGACGGGACGCTGGCGGACACGATCGCCGGCATCATCTCCACGGCGCGCACGGTCCTGCTTCGCCACGGGCTCACCGAGGAGGAGATAGGCGACGTGCGCAGGATCATCGGGCCGCCCTTCCCGCAGGCGTTCTCGAGCGTCTACGGGCTCTCCGAGGAGGAGGCCGCCCAGGTGACCGAGGAGTATCGGGCCATCTATCTGAACCTCGGCCTCGAGGGGTGGCCGCTCTACCCGGGCGTCCGCGAGCTCCTCTCTGACCTGCGCTCCGCCGGCAGGACGCTCGCCGTCGCCTCCTCCAAGCGCCAGCAGCTCGTGGAGCGCGCCGTCGCGGACAACGGCGTCGAGGGACTCTTCCTCGCGGTGCTCGGCAAGGCGTCCGACGCGCAGGGCGACAAGACCGCGACGATCGGGCGCATCCTCGAGCTCGCGGGGGCGGGCCCGGACGACGCCGTGATGGTGGGGGACCGCCACCACGACGTGGAGGCGGCAGCGGCATGCGGCGTGCCCTGCGTGGGCGTGACGTATGCGGGCACCGCCGACCCGGGCGAGCTCGAGGCCGCCGGGGCGTGCGCCGCGGCGGCGAGCGTCGACGAGCTTCGCCGCGTCCTTCTCGGCACGTGACCGCAGGTCGCGGCGGCCACCCGCGACCGCCCCGGCGGGCCGTCCCCAGACGGGCCGCGCCGCTTGCCGAGAAGTGCGGGGCCGCGGCCCCGGGATGTGGGTAGAAGGACGAGCATAGAGGGATGCGAGGGGCGTCCCGCCGGTCTCGAGAGATGGGAGCAGACATGGCAGACTTTGACGTGACCGAGGGCATCCGCAAGCTCTTCCTGGCCAGTGTGGGCGCGGTTGCCATGGGGGCCGAGAAGTCCCAGGAGGTCGTCGAGGAGCTGGTCAAGAAGGGCGAGCTGACGGTCGAGCAGGGCAAGACGCTCAACCAGGAGCTCACCCGCAAGGCCAAGGAGGTCATCGACGGCGCCGGAGACTCCGCCCTGCGCGCCCGCCTCGAGTCCATGACGCCCGAGGAGCGCGCGGCGTACGCCGCCAAGGTGGCCCAGATGTCCGCGGACATCGACGCGCAGGCCGTCACGGTCGACGTCGAGGACGCCGAGGGAGAAGAGGAAGACGCCGAGTAGCGGCTTGGGGAGCACGTGACAGAAGCTCGAAGTGACACAGACCGGGGTCGCGCCGACGACGCGGCCCCGGCTCGGCAGGACCCGCGGGCCACGACGTCGCCCGCGGAGCAGGCGCCCCCCGCGGGCGACGTCCCCCCCGAGGGGGAGGGGCGGCGCGCGTGGGGTCCCGTCATGGGCACCGAGCTGCCCCGGCGGCAGGTTCCCACCACGGCAAAGACCCCGGACGACATCCTGGACGCCTGGTACGCCGCCGTGAGGAAGCGCGAGGAGCAGCGCGACTCCTCGCAGACGATCGGCCTCTTCGGCGGGCGCGCGGACGGGGCGGACGACTACGGCCTCACCACGGGGTCGCGCCTCGCGCGCATCGGCGAGATGGTCAACATCGTCCGGCGCTACGACATCTTCCACGGCCTCACGCCGAAGAGCCTGCGGCGCATGCTCGAGGAGCTCGGCCCCACCTTCGTCAAGGCCGGGCAGATCCTCTCCATGCGCTCGGAGATCCTGCCGGAGAGCTTCACGCGCGAGCTCGGGAAGCTCCGCACGAGCGTGGAGCCCATGGACCGCGACACGGTGATCTCAGCCCTGCGCGCCGAGTACGACCGCCCGATCGAGGACATCTTCGACGCCATCGACGACCGTCCGCTCGGCTCGGCCTCCGTCGCCCAGGTGCACAAGGCGCGCCTCGTGACCGGCGAGGTCGTTGCGGTGAAGGTCCAGCGGCCGCACGTGCAGGAGATCATGGCGCGCGACATCTCCATCATCCGCTCGCTCGCGCGCTACGCGAGCCGCTTCATGGGCGACGAGCAGTTCATCGACCTGCAGTCGGTGGTGGACGAGCTCTGGCAGTCGTTCCGCGAGGAGACGGACTTCCTCGTGGAGGCGCGCAGCCTCGAGGAGTTTCGCCGCAACAACGCGGGCTGCCGGTTCATCGACTGCCCCAAGCCCTACCCCGCGCTCTGCACGCGGCGCGTGGTGGTCATGGACTACGTCGAGGGCATCCCCATCAACGACACCGCGCGCCTCGTCGCCGAGGGCTACGACCTCGCGGAGATCGGCACCAAGCTCGCGGACAACTACACGAGCCAGATGCTCGACGACGGCTTCTTCCACGCCGACCCGCATCCCGGCAACCTCGTGATCAACGGCGGCAAGATCGTCTACCTCGACCTCGGCATCATGGGACGCCTCTCCAGCCATGACCGCGGCGCGGTGCGCGACATGGTCTTCGCCGTGGCGCGCTGCGACTCGCCGGCGCTCGCCGACGGCCTGCTGCGCTTCTCGACGTCCGACACCACGGAGGTCGACCACGCGCACCTGCTCGCCGACCTCGACGCCATCGTCGCCGACTACGGCCTCGCCGACCTCTCCGACCTCGACATCGGCTCGTTCATGAACGCGCTCATCTCCATGGCGCAGAAGAACGGCATCGAGCTCCCGGGGTCGGTCACCATGCTCGCCCGCTCCCTCGTGACGCTCGAGGGCGTGGTGCACGCGCTTTTGCCGGACGCCTCGATCGTGGAGATCATCCAGAGCCACCTGCACGCGCACGCCGCGCCCGACGAGCTCGTGCGCCAGGAGCTCTCTCGCCTCTCGCGCGAGGCGGTCGCCGCGACGCACGGCCTGCTCGGGGCGGCGGGCGACCTCAGCCTCATCACGCGCATGCTCACGCGCGGCCAGCTCCGCGTGAACCTCGACCTCGCCGGCACCGCCGACCCGCTCGAGGACCTCTCGCGCATCGCCAACCGCCTCACGATGAGCGTCATCGTGGCGGGCCTGTTCATCGGCTCGTCCGTGGTCTACTACGCGCGCATCCAGCCGGTCATCTTTGGCATCCCCATCATCGGCTTCATCGGCTACCTCGTCGCCTTCATCCTCGGCGCGTGGGTGGCGCACGACGTCATCCGCGAGAGCCGCCGGCGCAGGCGCAGGTAGCGCGCCCTGCCGCGCGGGTGCGACGGCGGTGCGGGGCGAGAAGAGCGGGGCGAGAAAAGCGCGGCGAGAAGAACGCGGCGAGAAGAACGCGAAAAAGCCCGCAAGGATTCCCGCCCCTGATTCGTGTCTGTGATGAGGGGCGAGAGGGTCGCCCCACGGAGCAGGGGAGTGATTGCGATGCTGAGGGGAATCTGCCTGGGACTTGCCGGCCTCGCCATGGCGGGGACGATTGCGCTCGGGTGCCTGGCGACGCCGGCCGCCGCGACGGGGTCGACGCCCACCGGCCAGGCGATCGAGCGCAAGGTCGACGCCGCCACGGCCCGATGCGCCTACGCGGACGCGGACGGGGTGTGCGACAACCGCGAGGCCAACGCCTGCGGCTCCTTCGTCGATGCGGACGCCGACGGCGTGTGCGACAACCGCGAGGACGGGACGTGCGCCGGGAGGGGCTGCGGACGTGGCCGCCATTCCGGCCGGGGCTGCGGCCCCGCCGCGCGGAGCGGCTGCGGCGGGGCGCATCGTTGCCGGTAGCATGAGGGAGGGGAGCGAGGGGGAGGTCACGTGCGCGACGCGGCGGACATAGAGCGCGCCATGGGCGCCCACGCCGACGCGGTGTGGCGCGCCTGCCTCGTCTACCTGCCCAGTGCGGACGCCGAGGACGTCTTCCAGGAGACCTTCCTCAAGTACGCGCTGCACGACGGGCCGTTCCGCGACGACGCCCACGCCCGCGCCTGGCTCCTGCGCGTGGCCATCAACGGCTGCAAGGACGCCCTGCGCGCGGCCCGGAGGCGTGACGTCTCGCTCGACGAGCGCATGGAGCGGCTCGGCGAGGGGGCCGTCGACGCCGAGGCGCCCTCCGAGCTCGGCCTGCGCGAGGTGCTCGACGCCATGTCCGCGCTCGGGGACCCGCCCCGGACTCAGCTCTACCTCGCCCTGTGCGAGGGATACACCGCGCGCGAGATAGCCGGGATCTGCGACATGCCCGTGGGCACGGTCTACTCCTGGATCTCGCGGGGAAAGCGCAGGCTCAGGGAGGTGCTGTCATGAGGGAGGGTGCCGCCGAGAGGCGCGTGCGCGAGGCGCTCGCGTCCGTCCACGCCCCCGAGGACGTCAAGGCCCGCGCGCTTGCCGCGATCGAGGCCCGCCGCGGCGAGGGGGAGCGTGCCGGCGCGGGCGCGCCCGCCACGAGCGTCGCCGCGACGGAGCCGCGTCCTTCTCGCCCGCGCGCCCGGCGTCGCGCGCGGCTGCTGCTCGCCGCCTGCCTCGTGGTCGCCGCGGTGGGCGCGGGCCTTCTCGGGCTTGCCGTCACCACCCCGACCGCGTACGTGGACATCGACGTGAACCCCTCGATCGAGCTCGGCCTCAACCGCTTCGACCACGTGGTCAGCGCGCGGGGCCTCAACGAGGACGGGGAGGACGTGCTCGCGGCCACGGACGTGACGTGGATGGGCTACGAGGATGCCGTGCGCGCGCTCGCCGAGGGTATGGAGGCGGCTGGCTACCTCACGGCGGACTCGGCGGTGAGCGTGACCGTGAGCTGCGAGGACGACGCCCAGTACGGCGCCATCGAGGATGCGAGCCATCGGTGCCTCGGCGCCTCCGCCGCCGAGGTGAGCTGCTCGCATGTGAGCGAGGAGGAGCACCATGCCGCGCACGAGGAGGGGCTCGGCGTGGGGAAGTGGCGCGTCTGGCGCGAGCTCGTGGACGCGGGCTCCGACCTCACCGCCGAGGACGCGGCGGACATGAGCGTGCGCGAGCTCTCGGAGCTGCTGGAGGGCACTGGGTCCACCTCGGGACACCACGGAGGGCGGCGTCGGGGGCAGGCCGGGCACGACTGACCCGGACTGCCCGGCGCGTTTGCACGTGCAAACGCGGTCTGCGCCCCTCTCCAGTGACGTCTCTGCAGGTCGGTTCTTCTCGCCCCGGCTCCGAGTGACGTTTGCTCGTGCAAACGCGCCGGCCGTGGACGGTTGCTCGCGCAAACGCGGCGCGCCCGCACGCTTGCCGACCTGTCCTCCGCGCGCGGCGGCCCCGGCGCTACAGTTAGGTCGTCAGGAGCATGCGAGAAAGGGGAGACCATGAGGGACGAGAGCTGCGCATACTGCATGATTGGCGAGAAGGACGAGCTGGTGGGCGCCTTTGGCATCCCCATCTGCGAGCTGCCGGCAAGCCAGCTGATACTCTTCAAGGAGCAGAGCCATCGCGGTCGGTGCATCGTCGCCTCCAAGCGCCACGTCGACGACATCAGCGACCTCACCGAGGAGGAGTCGGCGGCGTTCATGGCCGACGTCCGCCATGTGGCCGCCGCGCTGCATCGGGCCTTCTCGCCCGACAAGATCAACTTCGGGGCGTATGGCGACACGATGCATCACCTGCACTTCCACCTCGTGCCCAAGTACGCGGAGGACCCCTTCGAGTTCGGCGACGTGTTCGCGATGAACCCGGGTCGCGTGACGCTCTCCGACGCCGAGTATGCCGAGCTCATCGACAAGATCTCTGCCGCCCTGTAGCGCCCCCGCCAGAGGCTGACAGAGACGACGGGGTCGACCACTAGGTTTTTTCCTGACGGTCGACCCCGTCGCCTTTGTCAGCGCCCTAAAGTTATGTTCATCTAACAAATTGAGTTGCAATAGGCTAACCCTTGTGTCCAGATAGTTTACTCTGTCTAACAGAGAAGGACGTCGGACGTGAGGGGCGACGACACGTGATGATCGACAAGCGGCTCATCGGCATCGTGCCGGGGAGCATGAGGTACGTGGGCGCAAGCGTGGCCCTGCAATGGGCGTCGCTCGTGGCCAACATGGGTATGGTGCTCGTCATCTGCCGGACGCTCTCCGCGCTCTGGGCGGGCGCGGCGGGCGAGAGGGACCTCGTTCTTCTCGCCGTCTGCGTGGTCGTGGCGGCAGTCGTGCGCGGCCTTGCCGCCGTGGGCTCCGCGCGCATGGGGTTTCTCGCCAGCCGAGAGGTCAAGCGCACGCTGCGCTATCGCATCTACGAGAAGCTCCTGCGGCTGGGGCCGAGCTACCGCGAGGACGTGCGCACCTCCGAGGTCGTGCAGGTGGCCGTTGAGGGATGCGATCAGCTCGAGACCTACTTCGGAGCGTACCTGCCGCAGTTCTTCTACGCCATGCTCGCGCCGCTCACGCTCTTTGTGGCCCTGGCCTTTGTGAACGTGCCGGCGGCCGTGGTGCTGCTCGTGTGCGTGCCGCTCATCCCGGTTGCCATCGCCGCGGTGCAGACCTGGGCAAAGAAGCTGCTCGGCCGCTACTGGGGGCAGTACACCGAGCTCGGCGACACGTTCCTGGAGAACCTCCAGGGTCTCACCACCCTCAAGGTCTACCAGGCAGACGAGTTCAAGCAGGCCGAGATGAACGAGCAGGCCGAGAAGTTCCGGCGCATCACGATGCGCGTGCTCACGATGCAGCTCAACTCCATCACGATCATGGACCTCGTGGCGTACGGCGGGGCGGCCGCCGGCGTGGCGCTGGCGCTCACGCAGACGGCGGCGGGTGCCGTTGACCTGGGCGGGTGCCTGGCCATCATCCTGCTGGCGGCGGACTACTTCATTCCCATGCGCCAGCTGGGGTCGTTCTTCCACGTGGCCATGAACGGCATGGCAGCGAGCGAGAAGATCTTCCGGCTGCTGGAGCTGCCGGAGCCGCCGGCGGGCGGCGCTGCGTTTCCCGCGAGCTGCGACGTGCGTGCTCGCGACCTGCGCTTCTCGTATGACGGGGAGCGTGAGGTGCTTGACGGCGTGAGCCTGAACGTATCGGCCGGCGGCTTCGTGGCCGTGGTGGGCGAGTCCGGCTGCGGCAAGTCCACGCTCGCGGCGCTCCTGCTGGGCCGGCTGCGCGGGTATCGCGGCTTGCTCGCGGTGGGCGGCGTGGAGGTCTCTGCGCTCCATGCTGCCGACCTGCTCGCCCACGTGACGTACGTGGGTCACGAGAGCTACCTCTTCAAGGGGGCGGTGCGCGAGAACCTGCTGGTCGCGGCGCCAGGCGCGAGCGACGATGCGCTCTGGTCCGTGCTCGAGGTTACGCGTCTCGCGGGCTTCCTGCGCGGCGAGGACGGGCTGGACACGATGCTCGCGGAGCGCGGCTCCAACCTCTCGGGTGGTCAGCGCCAGCGCCTGGCCATCGCCCGAGCGCTCTTGCACGAGACGCCGGTCTACGTCTTTGACGAGGCCACCTCCAACGTGGACGCGGAGAGCGAGGACGCCATCATGGATGCGGTGCGTGGACTGGCCGGACGCGCGACGGTGATCCTCATCTCACACCGCCTGGCGAACGTCGTGGGGGCCGACGAGATCTTCGTGCTCGACGGCGGACGCGTGGTGGAGCGCGGGCGTCACGCCGAGCTCGTCGCCGCGGGCGGGCGCTACGCCACGCTCTGGCGCGCCCAGCGTGAGCTCGAGGGTGAGACAAAGGGGACAGGTTCATTTGTCTCATCGCCTCGCCCTGCGCGCTCGTCTTCGATTGGCCAGCGCGATGAGACAAATGAACCCGTCCCCTTTGTCTCGCGGGAGGTGGTCGCATGAGGGTGATGCTTCGGCTCGTGGGGCTGGTGCGCCCGCTTGTGGGATTCATGGTGCTGGCAATCCTCATGGGGCTTCTCGGCCACGTCTGCGCGGCGGCGATCACGGTGCTCGGCGGCTACGGCGTGCTCGCGGTGCTCGCGGACGGCGCGGCGGCGCCACTTTTTGGTCTCATCGTGGCGATGGCCGTCTGCGCCGTGGCGCGAGGGCTCCTCCGCTACGGCGAGCAGGCGTGCAACCACTTCATCGCGTTCAAGCTGCTCGCGCTCGTCCGCGACCGCGTGTTCCGGGCGCTGCGTCGGCTTGCCCCGGCCAAGCTCGAGGGGCGCGACCGCGGCGACCTCATCTCGCTCATCACCTCGGACATCGAGCTCCTCGAGGTCTTCTACGCGCACACCATCTCGCCCGCGGCGATTGCGCTCTTCTTCTGCGCGGGCGCCTGCGCCTTCATCGGGAGCTTCCACCCGCTGCTCGCCGTCGTTGCCGCGGCGTCGTACCTCGCCGTGGGCGTGGCGTGCCCGCTCGTCGCGGCGCGGCTTGCCGGTGACGCCGGCGCGCGCTTCCGCGCCGGCGCGGGCGAGCTCTCGAGCTTCGTGCTGGAGAGCCTGCGCGGCCTGGACGAGATTCTGCAGTACGGAGCGGGTGTGGAGCGCCTGGCCCAGATGGACGAGCGGTCCCGCGCGCTCGCCGTGGACGAGGAGCGCATGAAGCGCTCAACCGGTCGTGCCACGGCGCTCACGAACACGGTCATTCTCGCCTGCGACCTGGTCATGCTGCTTGTGGCGGCGGCGCTTCACCGCGTCGGTGCCGTGGGCTTTGACGGGGTGCTCGTCCCTGTGCTCGCGCTCATGAGCTCGTTTGGCCCGGTCGTGGCGCTTGCGAACCTGGGCTCCACGCTGCAGCCCACCCTTGCGGCGGGGGAGCGCGTGCTCGCCATCTTGGACGAGGAGCCGGTAACGCCAGAGGTTACGGGCGAGAAGCACGTGGGCTTTGACGGCGCAGCGGCGAGCCATGTGGGCTTCTCCTACGGAGACGAGCGCGTGCTCACGGACGTCTCGCTCGAGGCCCCTGCCGGCAGAATCGTGGGAATCACCGGGCGCTCCGGCTCCGGCAAGTCCACGCTGCTGCGCCTGTTCATGCGGTTCTGGGACGCGGACGAGGGGAGCGTCTCCGTCTCCGGGCGCGACGTGCGGCACGTGGACACGGCCAACCTGCGCGAGCTGGAGTCCCTCGTCACGCAGGAGACCCACCTCTTCCACGACAGCATCCGCAACAACCTGCGCATCGCGCGGCTCGACGCCACGGACGATCAGATCGAGGCCGCCTGCCGCAAGGCATCGGTCCACGACTTTGTGATGAGCCTGCCGGCCGGCTACGACACGCCGGTCGGCGAGCTCGGCGACACCCTCTCCGGCGGCGAGCGCCAGCGTCTGGGACTTGCGCGCGCCTTCCTGCACGACGCCCCGTTCATGCTGCTCGACGAGCCCACGAGCAACCTCGACAGCCTGAACGAGGCCGTCATCCTGCGCTCCATTGCTCGGGAGCGCGCCGGGCGCACGGTCCTTCTCGTCTCCCACCGTCCGTCCACGATGCGCATCGCCGACACCGTGGTCAGCGTCGAGAACGGGCGCGTCTCATGATGCGGCACGCCACTGACGTCAGGTTTATTTGGCGCGTTGAGGACGCACGCCACTGGCGTCAGGTTTATTTGGCGCGTTGAGAACGGGAGGGTCAGCTGATGGCGCGCACGTCCGACTCCGAGCGCGTGGCAGCCAAGCGCGAGCGCGAGAAGTGCATGGTCTCCGAGATGATCGCGCTCTACTGCCGCAGGCGGCATGGCACGCGCGGCGACGAGCTCTGCCCGGAGTGCGCCGAGCTCGCGGAGTACGCGCGACAGCGCAGCGACCGCTGCCCCTTCATGGAGACCAAGACCTTCTGCTCGAACTGCCGCGTGCACTGCTACAGGCCGGAGATGCGCGAGAAGATCCGCGAGGTCATGCGCTTCTCGGGCCCGCGCATGATCTTCCATCACCCTGTGGCGGCCGTCCGCCACGTCATCGAGACCAAGGCCGAGAAGAGGCGGCTGTCCGTGTAAAAGCGTGCAAAAGTGACAGGCACTTTTGCACATCGGAAGGAGGACGCATGAAGGTGAAGAAGGTGCTGCTCGTTGCGCTTGGCTGCGTGGGGCTCGTGCTGGGGGCCATCGGCGCGGTGGTGCCGCTGCTGCCGGCGTTTCCGTTCCTGATGCTCGCGGCGTTCTGCTTTGCCAAGAGCTCCGAGCGGCTGCACGCGTGGTTCACTGGCACCAAGCTCTACAAGAAGAACCTCGAGAGCTACGTGAGCGGCCAGGGCATGGACTGGGCCACCAAGATCCGCGTGATGGTCACGGTGACCGTGCTCATGTCCATCGGCTTTGTCATGATGCACCAGGTGCGCCTGGGCCAGATCGTCCTCGCGTGCGTGTGGGTGTTCCACATCCTGTACTTCTGCTTCGGCGTGAAGACCCGTCGCGTCCCCGCCGAGGCGTGATCCAAAAGGGGACAGACCCCTTTTGAATCATTTGGCGGGCGAGAAGAACGTGAGCTCGTAAGGAGGTTGCCATGATCAACGTCATTATCGTCCTCGCCGCGGTGGCGGTGGTTCTTCTCGCCGCCCAGCGCTACCTGCGGACGCTGCGCCGGGGCGGCTGCGGCTGCGGGTGCTCCGATGGGGGAGAGTCCCATGTCGCGCGCCCGACGGTTGCCGACACCAACGAGGCGCACTACCCCTACGAGGTCGAGCTCACCGTTGAGGGGATGCACTGCGAGCACTGCCTCGCAGTAGTGGAGACCGCGCTCGACGGCATCGGAGGCGTGTGGGCGCGCGCGACCCTGCCCGGCCACGTGCGCGTGCTCTCCAAGGACCCGATCGACCGCGCCGCGCTCGCCGCCGCGGTGGAGGCGGCCGGCTACCGCGTGGTGGGATAGGGTTTTCGCGTTACGGAAAAGACGGGCAAGCAAAAGGGGTCTACGTCGCTCGGGCGAGTTTGAGCTAAGAGCAGAGCCTTTGCGTGACAGCGGAATACGTCTCGCTGATGCACGTGGCGAGCGCCTCGGCGTATCCGGGGACTCCGAGGATTTTCTCAAATGCCTCGCGCGGAACGAATCGCGCCATCTGGTCGGCAAACTCACGCGAGGTGGCAAGCGCGAGCGCTCGCGCCCGCCCGGACTCAAGGAGCTCCAGCAGGCGCCGCGAGCATCCGTAATCAACGTGCTTGAGGCCCACCATGCGAGCGACTTCGTCCATGTGCCACCCATGGTTTCCGACGATCCACGGAATGTCCCACAGGTCACGGTAGCGGGGCGCTGCGGACGAATTGGCAAACGAGATGAGCTTGCCAGCGAGAATCTCATCTGCGCTCTGACAGCGCACGAGCATGTTGGCAAAAGCTCTGGGCAGCTCAGGATAGTTAATGGCGAGGAAGCGCATCGAAGTATCGTAGGATGGAATCCTTGCGATTTCAATCTTGATTCTCTGCGAGGGAAGGTCAGGACGTTCGGGGGCGGTATCTACGATGATTTGCCAGCGTTTGAGACTTCCGCCTCCGCTGAAGGCCTTGACGGAGGTGGGTTCCTTGACGCGAACCCCAAGATGGTACTGTGTGTCGAGAGCTTGTGACAGCACTTGGGCAAAACCGGCGAGGTCGATCTCAATGAGTTCATCGGGGGTCGTGAAATCCAGGTTCTCACTGTACCTCACGTTGCCGTAGCACAGCCTCAGACAGGTGCCGCCCTGGAACACGAGCCGTTTCAGCCATCCCGAGGCGTCGAGCGCTGCGAGGATGTCGTAGTGCAGAAGCTCCTTCTCCACGACGGGAAGGAGGGTTCCCAGCTGGTGCCGCGCTGCGACCCCTCGTGCGAATTCGGAAAACATGCTACTGCTCACCTTCAAGCTCCTCCCAGTCGATGAGGTCAAGCGAGCGCCGTGCGCGTTTGAGACCGACGGCGGCGTAACGCTTTGTTGCGAGGCGCAAGGGGCTGTTGGGGACATCTACCGTGTTCTTCGCGATTTCGAATGCGTCCGCGCGGGTGTGGATGAACTCAATGGTTCCGAAGGGTGTGGGAAACGTCCCCTCGCGTCCAGTCGTGACCACGGTGAGACGGTCGACGGGGACCTGCGAGATGATGCCCCATCTCGAAGCGGCGCTCTCCATGCCCACGTAGCAGCTGCTGCCGATCCGCAGCAGCGCGGCGATCTCCTCGATGGGCTGAAACTTGGTTGCGGCTGTAGTGGGGTGCCAGTACAGGTCACGCGCGACGCGCACGAGGACACGGGCGTCGACGAGGCGCCTAATGGTGCTTCTCAGCTTCTCCCCACGTTCCTCGAGCAGAAGCTCGAGGTCTCGAGAGCGGTATGCGTTCTTGACGTTTTCGAGTTGAGAGAAACGCCGCTGTGCCTCCAGTGTCTTCATGCCCGTCCTCCTTTGGAACAGTATACAGCAATCGTCTATATAAAGCCGATTTCTGTATAGTTATAGTGGATTGAACAGAAGCGAATAGACACGCTCTGTGTTATGTATTATTGACCAATGTTCAATCAAGGTGTACGATCCCTCCCGAGGAGGTGGCCGCCGTGACCAGAACCGTGATGGACCCCGGGGAGCGCCGGCGCGAGCTGCTGGCCTGCGCCATGAGGCTCTTCGCCGAGGAGGGCTACGACAACGTGTCCGTGCGGGCCGTGGCGCGCGCCGCCGGCGTGGCGCCGGGGCTCGCCTACCACTACTTCGACTCCAAGGAGAGGATGTTCGCCGAGGCCATCGGGGACTACGCCCGCCGCTGCGCCGAGGGGATTAACGCGGCGCTGGACGAGGAGGGCCCCTCGCTGGACGAGAGGCTCGAGCGAGCCCTCGACCTCGGTGCGAGCGGCGGCTACCCCTACTCCGCCTTCTTTCACGCCGAGGGGCACGGCGCCCTTCACGACAGGCTCTCGCTCGCCATGTGCGAGGCGGTGCGGCCGCACCTGCGCGCCGCGCTCGAGGCCGACGCCGCCTCGCGCGGCGCGGCTGCTCCCGACGCCGACGAGCTCGCCGCGATCATGACCTACGGCGCGGTGGGCCTAACCTCGGGCCCGGGCATGCCGGACGGGGCCGCGACCGCCGCCGCCCGCCGCTACCTCTGCGCGCTGCTCGCCGAGTTCCGCTCGGGGGGCGCCGCCGACTAGGGATCCCGCCCCGGCTGTCGCCGGGGCTCTTTTCGGCCGATTATATTGAACAATGCTCAACAGAAAGGACAACTGATGGACAACAGGATGGATGAGAAGGACGCCGAGCTGTTGCGCTCGCGCTCCCGCGCGGCCTTCGACGCGCAGGCGCCGACCTACGACGTGAGCATGCAAGGCGATCACGCGCGCCGGCTCTACCCGCACGTGCTCGCGGAGGTGAGGCGCGCCGTGGAGGGCGGCCCCGCCCCGCGCCTGCTCGACCTGGGCTGCGGCACGGGCGCCCTCGCCGAGCTGGCGCTCGGCGAGATCCCGGGCGCGCGCCTCTCGTGCGTGGACCTGTCGCCGAGGATGGCCGAGGCGACCCGCGCGCGCCTGGGCGGGCGGGCCGAGGTCCTCCTCTGCGACGCCGAGCGCCTGCCCTTCCGCGACGGCTCGTTCGACGCCGCCTGGTGCAACGACTCCTTCCACCACTACCCGGACCCCGAGCGCGCAGCCTTCCAGGCGTGGCGCGTGCTCGCGCCCGGTGGGACGCTCGTCGTAGGCGACGCGTGGCAGCCGGCGCCCGCCCGCGCGATCATGAACGCGTGGATGCCCCACTCAAAGGAGGGCGACGTCCGCATCTACTCCGAGGCCGAGATGCGCCGCATCCTCGGCACCTGGTTCAGCGACGTGTCCTGGCGCCGCGTGGGCTCGACCGCCTGCGTCGCCGTCGCGCGCAAGGGTGCCTGATTGCTCTGTCAGTATGATCGCTCATGGCAATCGCGCAAGCGCAAAAGCTTGGCTTAGACAAGCATATATTTCTGTTATAGACTATTACAGAAGCATCTCTTTCTGTTAGGAGCGCTATGGCGGGAAGAACCCCCATACCGGTGTCGCGTGCAATGCGCACCATTGCGGCCAATCTCGACCTGGCGCGTCGCCAGCAGCGCATCACGCTTGGGCTGCTCGCCGAGCGTGCGAACCTCTCTGTCCCCACAGTTCGTCGCCTTTTGAACGAGGGCGCGGGCACATTCGAGAACTTCCTGCGCGTCGCCCGCATTCTGGGTTTGCTGCAGGGCGTCGAGGACGCAACCGACCCGCTGAACACGCCTATCGGTCGCGCGCGGGCGGAGCAGGACGTGCCCAAGCGTGTGAGGAGGTGAGGGCATGCAGCTCGACGTTACCGTTCAGATCGAGGGCGAGGACGTCCTGGCGGGAAGGCTGTATCAAAACGTCCGTCACGGCGATGAGACGGCGACCTTCTCTTATGCGACCTCTTATTTGGATGACGCCCGCGCCTTTACTCTGGCGCCGGACATGCCGCTCGGCCCGGGGACTTTTCACTCCGAGGGGCTTCGGGCTTTTCGCGCGCTCGAGGACTGCATGCCAGACCGGTGGGGGCGCAACCTGATGCTTCGTGCGGAGCGCGTCCGCGCACGGGAGGACGAGCGGGTTCCCAGGACGCTCTTCGAGGCCGATATGCTCGTCGGCGTTAACGACGAGGCAAGGCAGGGTGCCTTGCGCATTTGGGATACGGATGGCCGGGTGCTTTCGGGAGTTGCGGACGGGGTGCCGCGCGAGACGAGCATCCCCTCCCTTCTGCGGGCTGCCGACATCGCGGCCTCGGACATGGACGCCGACGTCCGTGACCTTCTCGCCGCCGGGTCAAGCCTGGGCGGCGCTCGGCCCAAGGCCTCTGTTCGGGATGAGGGAGGTTTTCTCTGCATCGCGAAGTTTCCCAAGGCGGACGAGTCGGCCATCGATGATGTGTGCGCATGGGAGCACGTCGCTCTGTGCCTCATGGAGAGGTCGGGTATTCCCGTACCGGTCTCCCGTCTGCTGCGCGTCGCCGGGCGCTCTGTTCTGCTGACGCGGCGCTTTGACCGACGGGGGCGCGAGCGAGTCCCGTACATCAGCGGTCTGACCGCGGTTCAGGGCACCGATGGTGGGCGGTACTCCTATCTCGAGCTAGTTGACTTCATCGAGACTGAGGGGTCGCAGCCCGCCTGGGATCTCAGGGACCTCTGGACGCGGGCGCTCTTCTCCTGTGCCGTTGGCAACACGGACAACCACCTGAGGAACTACGGCTTTCTCCGGGAGGAGTCCGGCTGGAGGCTCTCGCCCGCATTCGACGTGAACCCCACGCCGGGGTCCGAGCCCAAGTTCCTCACGACTGGCCTCGAGTTTGACGTGCGCGACGCGGAGCCGGAGCTGGCGTTTGAGGTTCTCGACTTCTTCCGTCTGGGCCTCGCCGAGGCGCGCGACGTCGCGTCCCGCATGGTGTCGGCCCTCTCCGGTTGGCGCAGGCAGGCCCGTGCGGACGGCATATCCGAGGCGTCCATCGACTACATGGCGGACTGTTTCGAGGTCGGCGTTCGCAAACTGAGGGCGCTCTCTCGGTAGGCGCCGCCACCTCACGGAAGCCTGAGGGCAAGAACCATTGCGGCGAACATGATCGTGAAGACGAGGTTGCTCCACCCGCCAAAGAGGATGCAGCGCGCCGGCTGCGGCACGCGCATCCACACGAGGCCGAGAAACGACGTAACCAGCGGCGTGAGGACGACAAGCCACGCGGGAAAGACCGTCTGCCCCAGCACTATGGCAACGCCGAGAACAACAAAGCCCAGGTACATGGGCACAGTGGCAAATCGCATGACAAACATGATGTTGCCCGCGACCTCGTCGTACAGCTCTTCTCGCCCCGCCTTGGCGATGACGGAGAGATAGACGTACTGGGCATGGTAGGCACCGCCGCAGATGAGGGCAAAGGCGAGCAGCGCCGCGGCCAGCCAGACGAGCCAGGAGAAGTCGCCGCGCGCCGTGAGGGCAAGCCCCGCAAACCCGAGCACGTACAGGAACGCGGCGATCGGTCCGAGCGCGCCTCCAACCCGCACGCGGCCGGCGGGCACGTCCCGCATGATGCGCATATACGGCCTGAGCGTGCCGTCCATGTCGTAGGCGCCGGGCGTGAAGTAGAGCAGCATGTCCCCGGCGAACATGAGAATCGAGCCCAGGAGCCCCAGGGCGAGAAGAACGAGCGTCGGCGGCATGGGTGCCTCCCATCCATCGCGGGCGTCAGATGGTCCCGGAGCCCGCTCGGTTCCGGGGTCTCAGCATGAGCCATTACGCCTCGATAAGGCTCCTTGCGGCTGCCTCGAGCTCGGCGACGGCATCGTCGTCGGGGGCCTCGTTGGCGATCACGGTGCAGACCACGTTCACGCCGGCCCCTTCCGCGTCCGCCCGCCAGGTCTCCATCCACTCACCGGTGCCCCAGCCGTAGCTGCCGAACAGCACAACGGGCTTGTCGCCCAGCGCGTTGCGGCATGCCTCCCAGACGGGCTCGAACTCGTCAGACTCCAGCTCCTCGGCGCCCATGGCGGGGCAGCCAAAGGCGAGCGCGTCGTAGTTGGGCACGTCCTCCGCCGAGAAGTCCGCGACGGGCACGACGCGGGCCTCGGCCCCTGCGGCGGCGATGCCCGCCTCGAGCGTGCGGGCCATCTCCTCGGTGTTGCCCGTCCCCGTCCAGTACACGATCGCGATGCTCTTGCTCATGGAAGTCTCCCTTCGTCGTGCGGACTCAGCCGCCCCTGCTATGCCGTTGCCATCCGGAGAAGCCCCCGCAGGGGCGTTCCCTCGGAGTAGAGCCTCTTGATCCTGAGCTCCTCGCGCTCGAGCTCCTTGAAGCGGCGCAGCGCCTCGTCCACGTCTCCGTAGACCTTCCAGCGCCCGCACGCCCGCGCTCCCTGGCCCCCGTCCGACATGAAGCCGTCGACGTCCTCGATGGGATAGCCGAGGACAAAGCCGATCTCGTGGGGAAAGGGGGCCCTGTTTCCGTAGTAGGCGCGCAGGCGCCGCCTGAGCTCTCCCATGAGCGCTCCGCTGCGAGAGGGGAGGCGGTTCTTGTCGAGAAGCGCGTGCGCCCCCGCGTCGGAGAGGAGAGACCGGATACGGCGTGGCCGCCAGACGAGCAGCATCGCCCGCCCTTCTCGCCAGCCCAGCAGGGAGACGCGCACGCCGAAGCGTCGGAGGTGCCACGCGTAGGTCCCTATGAGGACCCTCACGAGGAGGCGGCGCATGAACGTCGGGCGCGCGGCCTCGTCGGGCGACATCCGGAAGCCAAAGACTGCTGCCGGCTTGCGTCCCGCGAGCACGATGCCCGCCTGACAGACGAGGCAGCGCACGAACCTCGCCTCTAGGTGCTCGCGAGGCGAGGCGTCGCTGGCGTCAACGGCAAGGCAGACGTCCATTCCCTGGCCCATACGTCTCCAATAGTTAGCTTTGCCTAACTCTAATGAGCATAGAGTAACCCATAGTTAACATATTGTCCATGACCAAAAAGGGGACTGCCCCCTTTTGGATCACAGCGACCAGTTGGCGCTCTCGGTTTGCAGGCGTACCATGCGGGCGAAGAGGCCGCCCGTGGCGAGCAGTCCCTCCGGCGAGCCCTGCTCTGCCGCGCGACCGTCCTCGAGCACCACGATCTTGTCCGCGCTCATGACCGTGCGCATGCGGTGGGCGATCACGATGACGGTCTTGCCAGCGAGCAGGCGCGAGAGCGCCTCCTGGACCTGCGTCTCGTTCTCCACGTCGAGCGACGCCGTGGCCTCGTCCAGGAGCACGACCGGCGCGTCCTTGAGCAGCGCCCGCGCGATGGAGATGCGCTGGCGCTCGCCGCCGGAGAGGCGCGCGCCGTTCTCTCCGATCATCGTGTCGTAGCCCAGCGGCAGGCGACTCACGAACTCGTCGCAGTTGGCCGCCCGCGCCGCGGCGAGCACCTCCTCGTCGGTGGCGCCGCGCCGGCCGAGGCGGATGTTGCCCATCACCGTGTCGTCGAAGAGCAGCACGTCCTGGAAGACCACGGAGAAGTCGGCGAGAAGGACCTCGGGGTCCACGGTCGCCACGTCCACGCCGCCCACGGTGACGCGCCCCGCGTCGGCGTCCCACAGGCGCGCCGCCAGCCTCGCGCACGTTGACTTGCCGGAGCCGGAGGGCCCCACGAGCGCCGTGACCTCGCCCTCGCGCGCAATGAACGTCACGCCGTCGAGGACCTTCTCTCCGCCGTCGTAGGAGAAGGACACGTCCTCGAAGGCAACGTCGTGACCGGCAGGCTCGTACGCCTCGCCTCCCTGCGCGAGCGGCTCCTCGTAGAAGCTCTTCACGCGCGCCGCGGCGGTCTTGGCCGAGAAGAGCTCGGCGATGAGCATGAGGCACTGGTCGAAGGGCGCGTAGATGCGGCTCACCACTACAAGGAAGGCGAAGAGCGTCATGAACGTGCAGGAGCCTTCCAGGATGAGCGCCGCACCCACGAGCACCGTGGTGGCAAGGCCCAGGCGCAGCACGATCTGGGCGCCGTTGACGGCGATGCCGCAGGCGATCTCCGAGCGGGCGGCCTGGCGCTCCGCCGCGTCCACATCGGCGTGGATGTGCTCGAGGTAGCGCCCCTCCTGGTTGGTCGCGCGCACCTCGCGCACGCACTCGAGCGCCTCCTGGATGTCCTCCGAGGTGGCGAGGCCGCGCATGCGCGTGGCCTCCATCATGGGCTGGAGGGCGCGTCGCGCGCCGAAGAGGATGGCGAGCCCCACCGGGCAGCTCCAGAGCGACGCGAGCGCGAGCCGCCAGTCAAAGGAGAACAGGCAGACGGCCGCCACGGCGAGCGTGATGTAGGCGCCATAGAGCTCGGGCAGCACGTGGCTGTAGGCGTGCTCGGTGGTCTTGACGTCGGTCATGAGGGTCTCGGTGAGGTCGGCGAGGTCGCGGCGGCCAAAGAAGCCCAGGGGCAGCTTGCGCAGGCGCTCTGCGAGGCCGATGCGCTGCCGGCCGCTCTCCTTGTAGATGACGCCGTACTGGTAGTAGTAGGCCCAGTACTCCGCCACGAAGAGCGCGACGGCAAAGGCGGCGAGACCCGCCGCGTACGGGAGGAGGTTCGGCAGCGGCGCGCCCTCGGTGAGGTGCGCCACGAGCTCACTCATGAGCAGATAGAGGGCGCCCACGCCGCCAAAGACCACGAGGTTCGAGGCGGCCGTCCACACGGCGCCGAGCTTGACGTTCTTCAGGCCCTCGTCGGTGAGGGCGTACTTCTCCTGGATGCTCATCTACTCCACCTCCGGTGAGACAAAGGGGACAGGTTCTTTCGTGCAAAGGGGACAGTCACTTTCGCACGGCGAGCTCGTGCGAAAGTGACTGTCCCCTTTGCACGGTGTCCCCTTTGTCTCACCGCTCGTGATGCGCCAGCTCACGGACTTTTCGTAGTCGACCCACATACGGGCGTAGAGGCCGCCCGCCGCCAGCAGCTCGTCGTGCGTGCCCTGCTCGGCCACGTGCCCGGCGTCAAGCACCACGATCTTGTCGGCGTTCCGCACCGTGGAGAGGCGGTGCGCGATCATGAGGACGGTGCGCGGGGAGCCGTCGCGCCCGCGGGCAAGGCGCCTGAAGGCGGCCTGGATCTTGACCTCGTTCTCCGGGTCGGCGAAGGCCGTCGCCTCGTCGAGCACCACCACCGGAGCGTCCTTGAGAATCGCGCGGGCGATCATGAGGCGCTGCACCTCGCCGCCGGAGAGGTGGGTGCCACCCGTCCCCACGAGCGTGTCGGCACCCTGGGGCAGCTTCTCCAGGATGTCCGCGCACTGGGCGGCCTCGAGGGCGGCGAGCGCCTCCTCGCGGGTGGCCTCGGGGCGCGCGGCGCGCACGTTCTCCAGGATCGTCTGACGGAAGGGGCGGTTGGCCTGGAAGACAAAGGCCACGCGGTCCATGAGGTCGTGCGGGTCCATCTCGCGCACGTCCACGCCGCCGAGCGTCACGCGCCCGGCGGTCACGTCCCAGAAGCGCGGCACGAGGCTCGCCGCCGTGGTCTTGCCGCCGCCGGAGGGGCCCACGAGCGCCACCGTCGCGCCGGCGGGCACCTCAAAGCTCACGTGGTCGAGCGCCGGGGCGTCCGCACCTTCGTAGGTAAAGGTCACGTCCTCGAAGCAGATGGCGTTACCCGCGGGCGTGCGCGGCGCGGCGGGAGCGGAGATTACGGGGGCGGCCAGCACCTCCTCGACGCGCGAGACGGCGTCCGCGGCGGACTGGAACGCCTCGGACATGAACATCACGCGGGTCATGGCGGTGGGGATCACGGCCGAGAAGATCGCGTAGAACGCGAAGTTGGCCAGGAAGCGCGCGAAGTCACCCTCGCCGGGCGCGACGAGGATCGCCGCCGGTACGAGGAAGATCGCGACGCCGTTGATGATGGTGAGCGAGAGCGACTGAGGCGTCTGGCACCACTTGACGGCGTAGTCCTGCGCGAGCCGCGTGAACTCCTCGATGGCGTCGTGGAACGCGCGGAAGCTGTAGACCGTCTGCTGGAATACCTTGACCACGGGGATGCCGCGCACGTACTCGGTGCCCGTCTTGTTCATCTTGACGAGCGACTCCATGTAGCGCGTCATGAAGTCCATGCCGCGCCCGCCCATCATGTAGAACATGCAGCCGAGCGAGATGACCACCGCGACAAGGCACGCGAGGCCGAGCCGCCAGTCAAAGACGAAGAACAGCACCAGCATGCCGACGATCATGGCGATGCTGCCCGCGGTGTCAGGGAGCTTGTGGGCGAGAAGCCCCTCGGTTTCGGCGGCGCAGCCGTCCACGACGCGGCGCAGCGCCCCGCTCGCGTGCGTGTCGAAGTAGCCGAGGCTCGCGTGCATGAGGTGGTCCGTGGTGCGCTTTCGCATGTTGGACGCGCAGCGGAAGGCGGCGAGGTGCGTGCACATGAGGCCGGCGAAGTAGGTGAGGATGCTCGCGGCCGCAAGGCCGAACGCCCACCAGCCGTATGCGGCGATCCCGGTGGCCGCGCCCCAGTCGGGGGCCACGGCGATGAGGTCGCGCGCCACGAGCCAGACGCAGACGTACGGGCCAAAGCCCACGAGCATAGAGACGGCCGAGAGCGCGCAGCCCAGGTACGTGAGTGCACGGCGCGGGCCGGCGAAGGCGAGCAGGCGTCTCACGGCGCCCTTGCCGCGGGCACCGCTCGCCTTGGTTGCTTGAGAGTCAGACATCGAAACCTCCTGCCTGTGGAGACCTTGATAGACGTTCCGTCGCACCGTATCATGGGGACGGCTATTTGTTAGCTACGGCTAACTAACACGGGACGATTCCTCAAGGGAGGCGGACGAACCCTCAAGATGGCGGGCATGGGTGACATTCCTCGCGAGCTCGTCGCGCTCTTCGAGCCGCAGGTCGAGCAGCTCGGTGTGCGGCTCGAGCGCCGGGGCGGCATCTGGGTGGGCGAGGCGCGCGGCTCCGTGGCGACGGGCTCGATGTGGCTCTGCGCATCGGTTCCGCACTGCCTCGTGCTCTGCCACGACGTCACCCCGCTTGAGGACATGCCGCTCTTCGAGGGGTCGCTCGGGCCGTACGCCTGCGCCTGCACGATGGGGGACGACGCGGTGGTGTGCTCACGGGACTGCGGGCTTCCGATCAGGTTCGTCGGCGCCGGGGGCGGCGCGCGGCATCCGCGGGACGAGGTTGCCACGTTCGTCGAGCGCGGCCCTCGTTCGCTCTCAAGCCGCCTGCTCGCTGGTCACGTCTACCGTTCCCGTTCCATCATCTGTCTGCCCGACTTCTTCGACGAGCTGGACCGTAGCTATCCGGGGGAGTTCGGCGGGCTCTTCTCGGCGTTCGACGGCACCTGGGGTCCCGAGGCCAAGGGAGCGATTCGTTATGCGCTCGGCAACATACCCGTGGGCCCGCCGCTTGGTCCTGGCGGTTCGCTCGGGCTTCTCTCGACCGTCACTTCTCTCATGGCGTCTCTGGTGGCGGAGGGGAGTGGTGCCGACCAAGATGAAAGTGCGCTGGTAAGTCACGCGAGGAGGCTCCTGTCGTCCGCCGTCGAGGAGGGCGTCACGCCGCCCTCTCTCGATGCGCTGGCTAAGGAGCTCTACGTGAGTCGCTCACGGCTCTGCGACGCATTCAGGTGCGAGACGGGCCAGAGCGTGGGCGCGTACGCCCGCCAGCTGCGGATGGAGCGCGCGTGCCGTCTCCTTGGGGATAGGGCTTATACCGTCTCCGAGGTCGCCGTTCTTCTCGGCTACCCAAGCCCCTCGGCCTTCTGCCACGCCTTCTCTGACTTCACGGGCATGTCCCCGCGCGCATGGGTCAAAAGTGACTGTCCCTTTTGACCCACTTACCCGAGCAGCGTCTCCGCGAGCCACGCGATCCCGTAGCCGATGAAGAAGCCCATCGCCATCCCAAGGAGCGCCCAGCCGACGATGCGGACGACCCTCATCCACCTGGGAATGAGGCGCTCGCGCCGGCCGCGCTCGGTGTCCCGGTCCACGGGTTCGCCGTTCCAGAAGGCGAGGACCTCCTGGTAGGTGACGAGGTCGTGCTCCCTCTTGATGCGGTCGGCCCATCGCGCCGCAAACAGGGCGATGCCCCAGAGCACGATCACCAGTGCCAGGGTGGGCAGCGTCTGCAGGATCGAGAGGTCCCATACGGTCATCTGGCAGACCCACCAGACCAGGGCGAGCACCATCAGCACGATGAAGCCCAGCATCACGTTTCCTAGGCGCCTGAGCAGCTGCACGTCCTTCTCGACCGTCTCCTTCATGGTGTCCACGTCTCCTCTCACGAGCTCGTCGATGGTCGTGCCAAAAACCTGCGAGAGGAGCAGCAGGCTCTGGACGTCGGGGTAGGTCTTGTCGTTCTCCCACGAAGAGATTGTCTGGCGACTTACGTAGATGCGACTTGCCAGCTCGTCCTGCGAGATGCCGAGCTCCGCGCGCCGCGTCTTGATGTGACTTCCCAGCTCCATGCTGCCTCCCCTCCGCTCCTTGGCTCGACCCTTGTCGAGAAGAACGTGCCACCGTGGGGGAGAGCGTACCATCAAAGGTGGCCGACACCGGGTCTCGCAAGGCCGCCCGGTGCTGTCAAATGTTCCTTACATGGCCCGTGAGCTGGCGATAAGCACGAGGGGCTTGAAGCTTCCCCGCTGTCCTGCGTGCGGCATGGCGATTCCCGCTACAATAGCTGCGCTCAATCTACGCCATCGAAAATGATTCAAAAGAGGTCTGTCCCCTTTTGAATCACGGGAGGAAGCGCATGCCAAGCCTTGAGGAGGAGATCTCTTCTCGCCGCACCTTTGCCATCATCTCGCACCCGGACGCGGGCAAGACCACGCTCACGGAGAAGCTCCTGCTCTACACCGGCACCATCCAGAGCGCCGGCTCGGTCAAGGGCAAGGCCTCGGCCAAGCACGCGGTCTCCGACTGGATGGACATCGAGAAGGCGCGCGGCATCTCCGTCACGTCGTCGGTCCTGCAGTTCACCTACGAGGGCCACTGCGTGAACATCCTCGACACCCCCGGCCACCAGGACTTCTCTGAGGACACCTACCGCACGCTCATGGCCGCGGACTCCGCCGTCATGGTGATCGACGGCGCCAAGGGCGTGGAGGCGCAGACCGTCAAGCTCTTCAAGGTGTGCGCGCTGCGCGGCATCCCCATCTTCACCTTTGTGAACAAGCTCGACCACGAGACGCGCGATCCCTTTGACCTCATGGAGGAGATCGAGAACGTCCTGGGCATCGGGACGTACCCCATGAACTGGCCCATCGGCAACGGGCGCACGTTCCGCGGCGTCTTTGACCGCGCGAGCCGCCACGTCCTCGCCTTCGAGGGCGACGGTCGCGCCAACGCCACCAAGAAGGTGGGCGAGGTGGAGGCCGCGCTCGGCGACGCCGCCCTCGACGAGCTCATCGGCGAGGAGAACCACCGCACCCTCATGGACGACATCGAGCTCCTCGACGGCGCGGACCACGAGTTTGACCTCGAGGCCGTGCGCACGGGCAAGCTCACGCCGGTCTTCTTTGGCTCGGCGCTCACCAACTTTGGCGTGGAGCCGTTCCTGCGCGACTTCCTGCGCCTCTCGCCCGCGCCCGGCCCGCACACGGACTCCCTCACGGGCGAGCCGGTTGAGGCCACGGACCCGGACTTCTCCGGCTTTGTCTTCAAGATCCAGGCCAACATGGACAAGAACCACCGAGACCGCATCGCCTTCCTGCGCATCTGCTCGGGCAAGTTCGTGCGCGGCATGGACGCCTTCCACGTGCAGGGGGAGCGCAAGATCAAGCTGGCCACGGGCACGGCGATGATGGCCGACGACCGCGCCACGGTGGACGAGGCGTGCGCCGGCGACATCGTGGGCCTCTTCGACCCCGGGATCTTCTCGATCGGCGACACGCTCTGCAAGGTGGGCCGTCGCGTGCAGTTTGCGGGTATCCCCACCTTTGCGCCGGAGCACTTCGCGCGCATCGAGCAGGTGGACACCCTCAAGCGCAAGCAGTTCGTGAAGGGCATGGAGGAGCTCGCCCAGGAGGGCGCCATCCAGATCTTCCGCGAGTACGGCGCCGGCATGGAGCGCGTCATCGTGGGCGTGGTGGGCACGCTGCAGTTTGAGGTGCTCGAGCAGCGCCTCAAGAGCGAGTACCACGTTGACGTGTACCGCTCGCCGCTGCCGTACAACCTCATCCGCTGGATTGACGAGAAGGACGGCGAGGTCGACATGCGCAGCCTCAACCTCACGCGCGAGACCCTGCGCGTGGAGGACATGCGCGGCGGTAAGCTGCTGCTCTTCACGAGCCCGTGGAACCTCAACTGGGCCGAGGAGCACAACGAGGGCCTGCGCCTCTCCGAGTTCGGCAACGTCACGTTCTAGCCAAAAGGGGGACGGGTTATTTCTCTCAGGGAGTTTGGGACGGGCCTGAGGCTTTTACCGCCTCAGGCCCGTCCCAAACTCCCTGAGAGAAATAACCCGTCCCCCTTTTGAATCACCGCCGCAAGCTCCGACTTATGCGCGAGCGGCGTGTCCTTCTCGCCCTCTGCCGCGCCTCTTGTCGCGCCTCCTGCCGACACTCATGAGTGTCGGCAGGGAGTGTCGGCCTAGTTGACAGATTATGAGCTGGAGTGTCGGCACCCTCTCGGCGTTTGCGCTCAAGTGTCGGCACGGAGGTCTCTTCCGGCCGACACTTATGAGTGCCGGCCGGGGGCCATGAACCGTCTATTCTCTGATTACCGCTTTGCGGTGGCGCAGCCGACGGCGAGGCCGATCGCGGCGGGGATGAGGCCGTACATGAAGGTCGCAAGGTCTGCCGGTGCGATGTTGGTGAGACCGAGGGCGTTCGAGAGGCTGAACGTCGACGCAGAGTGGAGCACGTAGAGGATGGCGATCGCGACCGGCGCGGCGAGGCGCCGCCACCCGAGCTGAGCCATTCGCCCAACCAGAAAGGTCGCCACGACGCCGGCAATCGGCAGGGCTAGGTGGAACGTCAGGATTATGTAGCCCATGATGCCCCCGCCGCCGAGGGCGCCCGTCGCGAGGGACCCCCAGTACAGGGCAAGGCAGGCGAGCCAGACTGCGCCGTAGACGATCGCGGCCCTGGTGAGACGCTTCTCCATAGGGCACCTCCTCGGTCGTGCCGTTACCGTCAGTCTACCCAAGAGAAAAAAGTCCGCCTCAGGGCAGCCGACAAAGTTCCCGACAAACCGTCGGGTGCGGCTGGGTGCTGCAACGTACAATTTCGCAGGAGGGGGGTGAGGGGATGCCGGGTTCGTATCTTGAGCACGCGCTCGACTACATTGAGCGCCATCTTGCTGAGGCACCAACGACCGAGGAGGTCGCCCGGGCGACCGGTGTCACCGCCGAGCAGCTTCGCGCGGCATTTCTGCTGATTGCCGGCATGGCGCCATCGCGCTACATCCGCGAGCGGCGCCTCTCCGCGGCGGCCTCCGATCTCATGGCCGGTGGCTCCGTCACCGAGGTTGCGTTTCGCTATGGCTATGATTCGGTCGAGGGCTTCTCTCGAGCGTTTCGCTCTTGGTGCGGCACACTTCCTTCGGACGTCGCACAGCTTGGTTCGCACATGCGCTCACCTCTACATATTGCGGTTGACGTAAAGGGAGGTCATCTCATGGAGTATCGAATCGTCGAGAAGGGCGAGTTTCGCCTTGCTGGCGTCGTGGCGCGTGTGCCGATGCAGTTCGAGGGCGAGAACCCCGCGATCGCGGAGCTTGCGCTCAGCATCACGGAGGCGCAGCGCACCGAGATGCACCGCCTGATGGACACGGAGCCGCGTCGTGTGGTGAACGCCTCTTGGAACTCGGACACCAACTTTCAGGAGGAAGCGGGCGAGCTCACGCATCTCATCGGCGTGCCGACCATGGCACATGAGGCGGGGGAGAACCTCGCGCTCGTGGAGGTGCCGGCGCTCACCTGGGCGGTCTTCCCCAATGACGGTCCCCATCCGGAGACCATGCAGCAGACGACTGCCCGCATCTATGCCGAGTGGCTCGCCGAGGTACCCTACGAGCTTGACGGATTCCGCATGCTCTCGTTCAGCGACGTCCGCGACGACGGCACCGCCTACAGCGAGATCTGGGTGCCGGTACACTGCAAAGCGTGACACTGTCCTTCTCGCCCACCCGCTGCGGCCAACCTCGCCGAGACAGAGAAACGGCACAGAATCGGCCTCTCGGAGGGGCTATTCTGTGCCGTTTCTCTGTCTCGGCGGTTTTGGCGAGAAGGACGTGCGGTCGAGAAGGTCATGCGGCCGACCAACGCATCTACCTGCGGCGCGCAACCGGTGGGTGCCCTCTGGTTGCCGCAAAATCGGACAAATTGCTTACCGTCGGTTGGTAGAATTGCGCCGTGCGCGCCTGCAGACTATGAGGTGCCGGCAGACAGAGCACATCCCGACGAAGGGCAGACCATGAGCTTTCGCGACAACCTTCAGCACCTGCGCGCAGAGCGCAACATGACCCAGGAGCAGCTGGCCATGCTGCTCGGCGTCTCCCGCCAGAGCGTCACCAAGTGGGAGGCCGAGAAGAGCCAGCCGGAGATGGACAAGCTCCTCAAGATGTGCGAGATCTTCGACTGCACGCTCGACGAGCTCGTGACGGGCAACCTCACCGGCCGCACCGCGCCCGCGACGGCCGCGCCCATCCCCGCCGGCCCGCCCACCGACGTCTGCGGCTACGAGGAGCACTGGCGCATGATGGCGCTCAAGGTCCCCACCGGCGTGGCCCTCATCCTTCTGGGCATCGCGCTCGGCCTGCTCTTCGAGGGCTCGGTCGAGCTGGCGTCCTGGAATGGGCGCGACGGCCTCTTCGTGATCATCGTGCTCGTGGGCATCCTCGCGGGCCTTGCGTTTCTCGTCCCCGCGGGCATGGAACACACGGCGTTTCAGAAGGCGCACCCCTACGTGGAGGACTTCTACACCGACGAGGACCGCGCGGCAGCCCGCCGGCAGTTCTCGGCAGCGCTCATCGCCGGGCTCGCGCTCATCTTTGCGGGCATCGGCTGCCTGCTCATGCTCGAGAGGACGGCGGAGAACTGGGGCCTCTTCTTCCTCATGTTCTTCATCGCCCTGGGCGTGTGGTGGATCGTGCGCGGCGGCATGCTGCTCGGACGGGTCAACGTCGAGGAGTACAACCGCTCCATCGCCGAGGACCTCGAGGTGGAGGACATCGTATCCGCAGAGCTGGACGAGGCGCAGCGCGAGGCTCTTCTCGCCCAGAGGCGGCGTGGCAAGAAGCTCGGCGCCGTGTGCGGCGTCATCATGATCGTGGCCACGATCGTGGGCCTGTGGCTGCTCTTTGCGCCGGTGTTCTCGGCGCCAAACATGGACTCCTGGACCCCGGAGGGCACCTCGGCCATGTGGTTCTGGGTGGCCTGGCCGGTGGGTGGCCTCGTCTGCGGCATCGTGACGCTGCTCTGGGAGGCGTTCGGCCGGGAAGAGTGACGATGAAAAGGGGACGGGTTATTTCTCTCAGGGAATTTGGGACAGGTTATGCCCTCGGGGCATAACCTGTCCCAAATTCCCTGAGAGAAATAACCCGTCCCCTTTTCAAATCACTTCCGCTGCGCCCACGTCGAGAAGGATGCTCTGCTCGGCGATTTCCGCCGGAGCCACGGCCTCCCCAAGGTTCACGCAGGCGTAGGTGGCGCGCGGGTTCTCGGCTGCCATGCGCCAGAAGGGGTACTTGATGATGACGGGGGTGTTGGCGCCCACGCCGATCTCAAGGAGCAGCAGGCGCGAGCCCCGGTGACGGCGAACGAAGTCCCGGTAGTGGGTCGCGGCGGCGTGCCATCCCTCGTCCTCCACGAAGGTGTCGTCCGCGCGCAGGTTCATGGTCATGGGCGCCCCGCAGACGGGGCAGCGCGGCACGAGCCCCGCGGGCACGCGCATGTCGCGCTGCTCGGCGACCATGCGCAGCACCGCGGCCTCGTTGTCGTAGGTGCGCGCGTGGCACGGGACGCCGCACTGCCACAGGCCGTAGTCGCCCTGCGTGTAGAAGAGGCGCCCCTTGGGAAAGCCCGCACGCTGGAAGCAGTGGTCCACGTTGGTGGTGAGGACGAAGAAGTCCTTCTCGCCCAGCGCCTCGAGCAGGTGCTCGTAGAGCGGGGTGGGCACCGGGTCGTAGCGGTTGATCTTGATGTAGCGGCTCCAGTACGCCCAGCGCTCCTCCTCGGACGGGAAGGGGAAGAACCCGCCGGAGTACATGTCCGTGAAGCCGTACTTCTCGATGAAGTCGGAGAAATGCTCGCGGAAGCGCGCGCCGGAGTATGTGAGCCCGGCTGCTGTGGAGAGCCCGGCCCCGGCTCCCACGAGCACGGCGTCCGCAGCGTCAAGCGCGTCGGCGAGCCGCTCGAGCTCCGTCGAGGAGCTCCTGGTAGATGCGCTGGTCAGAGTCGAGAAAAACATCGAAGATCACCTTGAGCCCGTGGTCGGTGTATACGAGGTGGTCGAGGACGGCGCGCTCGGCGACGCGCGCCGCCTCCTCCTGCGGAAAGCCGAAGACACCCGTTGAGATGCAGCAGAACGCAAGCGTGGAGATGCCGCGGCGCGTTGCCTCCTCGAGGCACGCCCGGTAGCAGCTGGCGAGAAGAACCTCGTCGTGCGGGGTTGGACGGCCGTCCCGCACGATGGGTCCCACGGTGTGGAACACGTACCGGCACGGCAGATTGTGCGCGGACGTGACTTTGACCTCGCCCGTGGGCTCGGCATGCCCCTGCGCCGCCATGAGGCGCGCGCAGTCCAGGCGCAGCTGCATGCCGGCGTAGGTGTGTATCGCGTTGTCGATGCAGTGGTGCCCGGGCACAAAGCACCCGAGCATCTGGTCGTTGGCGGCGTTCACGACGGCGTCTGCCGCGAGGCGCGTGATGTCGCCGCGCCAGAGCGCCACGCGCGAGAACACGGGGTCCGCGGCGTCGACGGGCGGGAGCGCCGTCGCGTCGACCGCCCCGCCGCGCTCGCGCAGGCGCTCCGCGAGGTAGGCATCCTGCACGGCCAGTGCCTCTGCCGCCACGGGCGCGGGCGGGCGAACGTTCATGAGTGCGCGCAGGAGGGCCCGCTGGTCGTCGGTGCCCTCCGGCACCGCGACCTTCTCGCCCTTCGCCCGCTCCGCGAGCAGCGCGTCAATGAGAGAGCGCCTGCGCTCGTCCTGCGTCATGACCGTCGCCCGCCCTTCTCGCCGCGCCTACTTGCTCGCCACGGAGACGCGCTCGCGCACGTGCTCACCGCTCTCGAGAAGGTCGACGATCGCGATGGCGTAGTCGGCGTAGCTCACCGTGGACTGACCGGCCGCGTTGAGCGTGAGCTCCTCGCCGGCCAGCGTGTACGCGCCGGTGCGCTCGCCGTCCGCCTGGAAGTCGGCGGCGGGGGAGACGTAGGTCCACACGACGTCCGTGCGCTCGCGCAGGTTGGCCAGAGCCGCACCGTGGGCGGCCGAGAGCGGCTTCCAGTCCTCGGGGAAGTCGGGGCCCTGGTCCACGGTGGCGGTGTGCTCCGGGTTCACGAAGAGACTGCCCGCTCCGCCCACGACGACGAGGCGCGTGGGCGTGCCGGCCACGCAGTCGGCCAGGTGGACGGCCACGTTGGTGATCGCGGGGATGGTCTCGGGCGTCCAGCCGCCCGCGGCATCCACCACGGCGTCAAAGCCGGCGAGGTCGGCGGCGGTGAGCTCGAGCGCGTCCTTCACGAGACTCTTCTCGGCAGCGGTCTTGTTCTCTCCGCGCACGACGGCGGTGACGTCCATGCCGCGGCGCGCTGCCTCCTCCACCACGAGCTGGCCTACGCGGCCGTTGGCGGCGACGACGGCGACCTTGAGATTCTTCTCGGACATTGCGGTTCCTTTCTCTTGCGCTTCTGCGGACACCGGTATAGTCTCTCCTTTGGTGCACAAGAGAAAGTAGGCACAATAAAGTGCGGTAAGTACCTCCTGGTAACTATTGGCGGTGAACTGCGATGAAGGAAGTGGCCGAGAAGAACCTCAGGCAGCGCGAGTGGCCGGCGTGCCCTGTGGAGACCACACTTTCGCTCATCGGCGACAAGTGGAAGGTGCTCATCCTGCGTGAGCTCCTGGGCGGAACCAAGCGTTTCGGCGAGCTACAGCGCGGCATCGGGCGCGTCTCGCAGAAGGTGCTCACAAGCCAGCTTCGGGCCATGGAGGCAGACGGGCTTGTCCACCGGGAGGTCTTTGCCGAGGTGCCGCCGCGCGTGGAGTATTCGCTCACGCCGCTGGGCCAGAGCCTCGCTCCGGTGATCGATGCCCTCAAGGCCTGGGGTGAGGGCTTCAAGGCGCAACTGGTGGGCTGACCACGAAGCGCGCGTCGAGCAGGTGCCTATATCCGGGCGACGGGGTTCATGTCGATTGAAGCCAAATGAGCCAATGCGGCCGAGCGGCTGCCTATGCGTGTTCGAGCAGATATTCCCTAAACCCCGGGAGGGCGAACTTGAAGACGCCCGGCCGGGGCTCCTCTATTACACCGGCCTCGAGCAGGCGCTCATACTCGGCTCTTTGATTTCTTTGACTTCCGTTGACTTGTTTGACTTACGTTGACTTCTTTTGTGCTGCGCGAGACGGCGTGTACGTTCTCTCTGCTACAATGTAGACACGTCTACAAAGGAGGTTCGCATGGCAACAGCGGTCGTTTCCGGGCGCGTTGACGAGAAGATTCGTCAACGCGCGGACGCCTACATCCGCGCGGCGGGGTCCACGCCGGCCGAGGTCATCAAGGTGGTCTGGGAGAACATCGCGCGCACGGGCGAGGTGCCGGAGGTGGCGCCGTCGGAGGAGCCCCGTGGTGCCTGGGAACGCTTCATGGAGTTCAGGGAGAGCCTTCCCAAGGCCGAGCCGTGGCTGGTCAACCTCACCAAGGAGCAGATGCGCGACATGATTGCGAGCCGCTATGCGTGACTTCAACAGCAGGAGGCTGCTCTTTGACACCAACGTTCTTCTCGATGCGGTTTGCAAGGAAAGGCCGCAGTCTACAGAGGCATGCGAGGTCCTTCACCGGTGCAACGGCGGGGGAGACCTGGGGCTTGTTGCCGTTGGCTCTCTTAAGGATGCGTATTACGTGCTTCAGCGCCAATACAGCGAGGTGCAGGCGAGAAGATCGGTGGAATGGCTACGCGAGCTGCTCGTGATCGCGCCGATGGGAGCGGAGGAGTGCGAGCTCTCGCTCGGCTGCGGCGAGCCGGACTTTGAGGACGGCCTCATCCGCGCCTGCGCCGAGCTCAACGACGTGGACGTCATTCTCACGCGCGACGCGGACGCGTACAAGCGATCAAAGGTCCGCGCCATGACCTGCGCGGAGTACCTCGAGACCTTTGGCTAGGCAGTCACTCGCTTAATTCAATCCCCATAACCTTATTAAGACAATATCTATTGAGTTGTGTTATCAATGGGGGTGTACTTAATGAAGTATCGTGTTCTCAGGAAACGAATCTCCGAGCTGGCGAAGTCAAAGGGGCTTTTGGTGGTCTGGGAAGAGGGCTCGAGCCACACAAAGGTGAGTGTTGGGAGCAAGCAGACGACAATCCCCCGTCATGCTGAGGTGAATGAGATTACTTCTCGCGCGATACTCCGCTACCTGTTTGGGGGCGAATGACATGGCAAAGGACGTAACGGCGCGAGTGACGCGGAGCGAAGGCTGGTGGGCCATCTCTGTTGAGGAGATTCCGGGTCTGTTCACCCAAGCGCGCAGGCTCGACCAGGTTGCGGACATGGTTCGTGATGCAGCGTCACTTCTTGGTGTTGATGTGGGGACCGTTGAGGTTTTGCCGGTGCTCGACTCTGACTCGCAAAGAATGCTTGAGGAGCTTGAGACGGCGCGCAGGGAGGCTGAGGAGAAGCAGCGTATCTCCTCTGGTCTCACTAGGGAAGTGATTCGCCGGTTTCGCGACGAGGGCCTCACCTTGCGAGATATTGCCTCTCTCGTAGGCCTCTCTCAGCAGCGTGTCGCCGTGCTGAGCAAGGACGCATAGAAGGCGACTATGAGTTAACCCGCTCAATAAACGCCTGGTAGTCGGCCTCGTTCTGGTCGGCGTAGGCGCGGGCGAAGTCCCACATGGCGTCCTCGAAGGCGTGGCCGTCGTCGAGGTAGGCCGCGATGGCCACCTCGTCGCCGGTGCGGGCGTGCGCGTGCGCGAGCGACCACGCGCAGAGCCGCGCGACGTTCTCCAGGCTCTCCGGGCCCACCGCGGTGAGGTCGATCGAGCCCTTTCCGTTCCAGAGCTGGCGCACGTAGTAGTCGCGCGTGCTGCCGCCCACCGTGGGCACGCTCGTCCAGCCCAGCAGAAAGTCGCTCGTGGACTGCACGAGGCGCTGACCCTCCACCACGCGCTCGCCGTGGCTGGCAAAGCCGCTCGGTCGCCAGTAGTGCTCCACGACCGACTCCTCCGCCTCCTTGACCTGGAGGACCAGCGGGTCATTCTCGTCGCGGCCCGTGAGCAGCGCAATCCAGGCGCGTCGCCCCACCGATCCCACGCCCACGACCTTGCGCGCCGCGTCCTGCAGGCGATAGCGGCCGAGAAGAACGCGGCAGTCGCGGGGGAGGCTCTCGAAGTAGGTGTCGAGCAGGCCGCGCAGCGCGTGGCTCAGCTGGGCAGCGTCGTATCCTTGCTCGGTGGAGAGCTCAGAGAGCGGCACGAGCTCCGGCGGGCGCGCGTCAAAGCACAGACGGTCTCCAGCGCGTACCGTGAGGCGGTCGGCTGCGCGCACGCTGTCCTTCTCGCGCGCCTTCTCCACGACCTTACGGATGGTTCGGCCGGTCTTGCCGTCAAGCTCAAACTCATCGAGCACGCGCTCCACGTCGAGGTGGGCGTGCCAGACGTCGAGCTCTCCCACCTCGGCAAAGCGCGCCATCGTGCGACGGTACTGCTTGGCGCAGGCGCGCACGGCGTCACGGCGGTCTTCCTTGGAGAAGCCGCGGTCGCGCCCGCAGATCTCGATGCTCGCCACGAGGCGCATGACGTCCCACTCCCAGGGCCCGGGAGCGGTCTCGTCGAAGTCGTTGACGTCAAAGACGAGGTGGCGCGTGTGGCTCATGAAGATGCCGAAGTTGCCGACGTGCGCGTCGCCGATGCACTGGACCTCGAGGCCGGTGACGGGCATCGTGGCGAGGTCGGCGGCCATGATGACGGCACTGCCGCGGTAGAACGTGAACGGTGAGACGCCCATGCGCTCGTAGCGCAGCGGCACGAGGCTGGGGTCGCGCGTGACGGACTGCTGCTCGATGAGGTCGATGGCGGGCTCGCTGGACGCGCGGGGCTCCCAGGCGCCGAGCGAGGCGATCGGGCACGTCTTGCGCGCGGCGGCGCCTGCGGCCTGACGCTCCTCCACGGTGGGCGCCGATCGGTAGAGCACTGCCTGCGAGCTGGGAGCTGCGTTCTTCTCGATTATCTCAAGCTCGTCCATGCGAGTCCTTTCATGTGACAATGGGGACAGGTTCGATTGTCACATAAGGGGGACGGCATTTTGGAGAGTAGCTGGAAGCTCAAGCTGGCGTGCGTGTGGGGCGGCGAGCTCGTCTCGGTGCTCACGAGCTCCATCCTGCAGATGGGCCTCGTCTGGCACATCACGCTCACGACAAACTCGGCGAGCATGCTCTCGCTGGCCTCACTCGCCGGCTTCCTGCCGCTGGCGCTCTTTGGCACCTTCGCGGGGACCATCGTGGACCGCCTGCCGCTCAAAGTCACGCTCATCGGCGCAGACCTCTTCATCGCGGCGGTGAGCGCCGTCGTGGCGGCGATCTCGCTCACGGGCACGCTTCCCGTGTGGGTGGTCATGGTCGCGCTCTTTGTGCGGGCTATCGGCAGCTCTCTGCACACTCCGGCCTTCCAGGCGCTCACGCCGCTCGTGGCGCCTGCCGAGCACCTCACGCGCCTCGCGGGCGTGACGCAGGCAGTGCAGTCGGGCGGCTACATCCTCGGCACGGCCATCGCGGCGGTGATATACCCGCTCTGGGGGCTCACGGCCATGATCGCGCTCGACGTCGCAGGCGCGCTCTTCGCCACGGTCGCGGTTCTGGCGGCACGGCTCGACGTGGGCGGCGCTGTCCGGGGCGAGGCAGCAGGCGAGAAGAACCTCGGCCTCATGGCGCAGGCCCGCGCCCTCGCGGCTGAGACCGCCGACGGCTACCGCGTTCTGCGCGGCTACCGCGGCCTCTTCGCACTGCTCTGGTGCGGTTTCGTCTTCACGCTGGTCTTCTCGCCCATCTCGGCGCTCTTCCCGCTCATGACGCTCGACCACTTCGGTGGCACCACGGGAGACGCCGCCACGGCGGAGATCGTGTTCTCGGTGGGCATGATCGCGGGCTCGGCGCTGCTCGCGGCCACGGGCGGCCTCAGGAACCGCGCGCTCACCGTCGTGGCGGCGACGGCGCTCTACGGCGTAGCCACGCTCGTGGCGGGCATGCTCGGGGCGGGCGGCTTCGTGGCGTTTCTCGCCATGAGCTTCCTCATGGGCCTGAGCTCGCCGTTCTACTCCGGCCCGCAGACCGCCCTCATGCAGGAGAAGGTCCCGCCCGAGTATTTGGGCCGCGTCTTCGGCCTCTACGGCGCCATCATGTCCTGGGCGATGCCGCTTGGGCTGGCGTTCTCGTCGCTCTTCGCGGACGCGGTGGGCGCACCGGCGTGGTTTGTGGGAGCCGGCGCCGCGATGGTTCTTCTCGCCTGCGTGACCTGGGCAATCCCCGCCATCCGCCACATCGAGTAAAAGGGGACGGGTTTTTCCTCTCAGCGAATCTGGGGCAGGGCGGGCCCACGGGCGGGGACTGCCCCCAGCCCGCTGAGAA